>JAEZEM010000496.1 GCA_023417745.1 Pseudomonadota bacterium | reverse complement strand
GGGGCCGGGGGGCTGAGCCCCCCGGCGGGGCTTGGGGCAGCGCCCCAATCTTCCCGCCCGCGTCAGACGCCCTTCACGGACCAAAGGGACCTCCGGACTTTTTGGAGATCCTTGAGGCCCGGCGAGGATTCCACGCCGGAGTTGAGGTCCACGCCGTGCGGTTTGGCCAGTCGCAGCGCTTCGGCGATGTTGTCCGGCCCCAGGCCCCCGGCCAGCAGCCAGGGCATGGGCGGGGAGAGTTCGGCCAGGGCGGCGAAATCCAGGGATGTGCCGTGGCCGCCGCCCGAGGTGCCGGCGTCGAGCAGCGCGTAGCGGACCGCGCCCTCGAAGGTGGCCATCTCGGCGGCGAGGCTGCCTATGGTCGGGTGCTTCTGGGGCCAAAAGGCCCGGATGACCCGGTGCGGTCCCACGGCCCGGCAGAAATCCGGGTCCTGGCCGCCGTGGAGCTGGGCCAGGTCGAGTTCGGCCGCTTCCATGATGCAGAGCACTTCTTCGAGGGACTGCTCGACGAAAACGCCCACGCGCTTGGCCGCGACGCGCGGCAGGGCCGCCGCCTGGGCCGGGGTGAGGCGGCGCGGGCTTTTGGCGGCGAAGATGAAGCCGAGCAGGTCGGCCCCGGCTTCGGCGCAGCCGACGACGTCCTCGGCGCGGGTCATGCCGCAGACCTTGGCCAGGGGGGCGCTCATGCCGCGCTCCCGGCCAGGCGGGCCAGGGCCGCGCCGGGATCGGCCTCGGTCATAATCGAGGTGCCGACCAGCACGGCGTCGAAGCCCAGGGCGGCCATGGCCTCCACGTCGGCCCGGGTCTTGACGCCGCTGGCGGCGATCCACAGCCGGCCGGGGCGTTTGTAGGCGGCCAGCCGGGTGGCCACGGCGAAGTCGGTCTTCAAGGTGTCGAGGTCGCGGTTGTTGACCTGGATGATGTGCGCGCCGGCAGCTTCGGCGCGTTCCAGGTCGCGCTCGTCAAAGACCTCGACCACGGCTTCCAGGCCGGCGTCGTAAGTCAGGCGCAGCATCTCGCCCAGTTCCACGTCGGTGAGCATCCGCACGATTAAAAGCAGGGCCGAGGCCTTGGTGGCCGCCGTCTGCACCACTTGCAAGGGATGGAGCAGGAAGTCCTTGCGCAAAAGCGGCAGGCCGCAACGGCTCATGGTTTCGAGGTAGTCCAGCGACCCCTTGAAGTAGGTCTCCTCGGTCAAGACCGAGATGGCGGCGGCTCCCGAGGCGGCGTACATGGCGGCCACGTCGTTAGGGCCAAGGCCGAGGTTGATGTCGCCAGCCGACGGCGAGGCCCGCTTGTACTCGGCGATGACGGCCATGGGGGCCTTGGCGATGAGCGCGTCGGAAAACGACGGCCGTTTGCCCCTATACGGCTCGGGCAGTTGCTGGGCCGCCTCAAGGCCGACCAGCCGGCGCACTTCGGCCGCCTTGGCGGCCCGAAACTTCTCAAGCATGGATCACGTCCTTGAAAAACGCGGCTGCCGCGCCCTGGGCGATGGCGTCCTTGGCCTTGTCCACGCCCTGGCGCAGGGTCAGGCCGTCTTCAAGCAGATGCAGGGCGCAGCCGAGGTTTAAGGCCACCATGTCGAGCATGGCTTGGGGGCCTTTGCCGGCCAGCACCCCTTGCAGCACGGCCACGGCCTCGTCGCGGCCCGAGACCACCACGTCGCCGAGTTTGCTCTCGGACACGCCCAGGGTGGCCGGGTCGATGCGTTCCTTTTTGAGCCAACCGTCCTTCACCCAGCACACGTCGGCCGGGCCGAACGGGGTCAGCTCGTCGAAGCCGCCGGCTCCGTGGACGACCGCGCCGCGCGACAGGCCGGTGAGCGCCAGCACCTCGGCCATGAGCGGCACGTGGCGCGAGGTGGGCACGCCGAGAATCTGATGCGTGGGCCGGGCGGGGTTCAAAAGCGGTCCCATGAGGTTGAAGAGCGTGCGCGCGCCGAGTTCCTTGCGGATGGGGCCGATGCGCTTAAACGCCGGGTGGTAGTTGGGGGCGAAGAGGAAGACGAAGTTGTGTTTGTCGAGCTGCGCGGCCACGGCGTCGGGTTCGACGACCAGGGGAAAGCCCAGGGATTCTACGGCGTCGGCGCTGCCGCAGGCGCTGGAGACGGCGCGGTTGCCGTGTTTGACGACCTTGTGGCCCATGGCGGCGAGGTACAGGGCCACGGCGGTGGAGCAGTTAAAGGAGCAGGTGTTGTCGCCGCCGGTGCCGCAGGTATCGATGCGCGGGCCGGTGAGGCCTTGGACCAGCCGGGCCTGTTCCAGGGCGGTGGTGACGCCGGCGGCGATTTCCACGGCGGCCTCGCCCTTGGTCTTGAGGCCCATGAGGAACGCGCCCACGCACGAGGCGGGCATTTCGCCGGTGTACATGGCCCGGAAGGCGTAGGTGGCGAGGTCTTGGGGCAGATCCTTGCCGATGGCCAGAAGTTCGAGGCATTCAACGTGTTTTTCCACGATGGACTCCTTATGCGGCGGCGTGCGGGGAGGATTTGGGCGTGTCGGCGAGTTCTTCGCGGGCGAGGTAGAGGAAGGCCTTGGCCCGTTCGATCTGTTCGGACACGTCTTCGGCGGTGATGCCGGTATCGGTTTCGTTTTCGGCCCGGTCGCGCAGCCGGGCGGCTTCGTTGAGGAATCGGTTGAAGGTTTCGGGCAGGTAGCCGGTGGCGGTCAGGTGCAGGGCAAAGGCCGCCGGGA
>JAEZEM010000473.1 GCA_023417745.1 Pseudomonadota bacterium | reverse complement strand
CCCGAGGCCGAGGAAGCCCGGGTGCTGTGGCGCATGGCCGCCGGCGCGGGGTTTCTGGCCGCGGCCACGGTGCTTTTCGCCCTGGCTTTCGGTTCCGGTCTGGAAGACGAGCTGGGACGGCTGCTCTTTTATGATCCCAGCAGCCAGGTCGTCGTGTCGCTCTTGGGCGTGTAAGGCTGGGTCATGCATCCGAAATTCATCAAGATCATTGCCGGAGTCGTGCTTTTTGCCTCGGGAGCGGTGGTGGGCGTCGTCGGTTCCCGGCTGCTCGGCGAACGCGGTCCGCTGGCTCTCATGCGCGGCGATCCGCGCCATTTCGCCTCCATGGCCATGCGCCGTCTGACCAGTGATCTGGATTTGAGCCAGGAGCAGCAGGACAAGCTGCGGCCCATTATCATGGACACGACCCGGCAGATCATTGCCCTGCGCCGCGAGCAGGAGCCGCGCATGCAGGAGCTCATCGACACGAGCATCGAATTGACCAAGGCGCTCTTGACCCCGGAACAGCGGGAAAAGTTTGTTGACGTCATGGGCAAACTGGAAGCCCGGCGCAAGGCCATGGATCATTTCGGCCCGCCGCCGCCGCCGGATGGCTTTGGCCCGCCGCCGCCGCCGGATGGTTTTGGGCCTCGCCATGGCCCACCGCCGCCGCCGCCGGACTTGTTCGATCCGGAGTGGGATTTGCCGCCGCCGCCGCCGCCCGACGGCTTTGGCCCGCCACCCGGCGGCTTCGGTCCGCCGCATCCGGGCGGCCCGGGACCGGGTTTTGGCCCGCCGCCTGGCCGAGGCCCCTGGTCGGAGAGAACGCCTCGCCCGGATGACGCGCCCAAACCGGCGGACAAGGCCGGTCCTGGCGGCCTGCCCCCGGCGGCAGACGCGCCGCCCCTGGCCGATCCCCAGGGCAAGACGCCGCCCCATAACGGCGACACGCCGGCCAAGTAGCCTTTCCCCGTTCCCCTCTTCCGCCTTTTGTGGCATAAGGGGCGCAATCCCCAGGCGGGCCGACCCGGCGTCGGCCCGCCCAACCGCCAACGCGTCGGGTGTCCGTCTGTCGCCCCACGCAAGGAGGATGCGCCATGCCGAGTCTGTTTACCGTTTCCCGCCGCCAGGCCCTGCGTCTGGTCGCCGGCACGGGTCTGTTTTTTATGGCCGGAGGGATGCTGCGTCCGTCGTCAGCCGCCGCCGCCGCCGTCTTCGAGGCCCCCAAGCTGCCTTATGCCGAAAACGCCCTGGAGCCGGTCATCTCGGCCAAAACCGTGAGCTTCCACTACGGCAAGCACACCCTGGGCTATTTCGACAACGCCAACAAACTCGTGGCCGACACGGGGCTTGCCGGCCAACCCCTGGAAAAGGTCTTTTTGGAAGCGGCCAAGGACCAGAAGCTGGTGGGGCTTTTCCGCAACGCGGCCCAGGCCTGGAACCACGTGTTCTATTGGAACGGCCTGGCGGTCTCGGGCGGCAAGCCCTCGGCCAAGCTGGAAAAAGCCATCGAGACCTCCTTTGGCGGCCAGGAAGCCCTGGGCAAGGCCCTGACCGAGGCGGCCGTGACCCAGTTCGGCAGCGGCTGGGCCTGGCTCGTGGCCGATCCCGCCGGCAAATTGTCCGTGGTCAAGACCGGCAACGCCGACAACCCCCTGCAGGAGGGCTTAAAGCCCCTGTGGGTCATCGACGTCTGGGAGCACGCCTACTACCTCGACTACCAGAATCGCCGGGCGGACTACGTCAAGGGCGTGCTGGAAAAGCTCGTCAATTGGGAGTTCGTGTCAAAAAATCTGGGCTAGCCCGGCAATGGCCCGGAAACGGGCGTCACAAGGACTATGGGGATCGCGGTTTCGGCCGCGGTCCCTTTTTTCATGGGCAGGAGCCGGCGCGTTCTCCCGCTCCGGGCGACAGGCGTCGCTCAGGCAGGGCGTCGGACGGTCTCCCGGACGACAGGTTCGCCGGGAAGCGGGCAGGAACAAGCCTGGCAGGGACACAACCAAACCGGGCAAACGGGTGGAAAAGGACGGCTGTCTCCAGCGCGCCAAGGCTACGGGGCGGAAGGCTTCAGGCGTGGGAGGCGTCGGCGGCTTTGGCCGGCGCGTCGGCAAGGCTCACGATGTTGCCCAGGGTCACCTTGTCCTGACCGACCACCAGGGCGGCGGCGTCGGCGGCGGAACAGCGCACCACCGAGGCCTTGGCCACGGGCAGGCCCGACTCGTCGTGGACGTCCACGGCGCAGCCGGTGGCCAGCCCCTGGTCCGAACCCAGGCCAAAGGAAATCAGCAGGCCGTCGGGGGTTTTCTTGGTCATGTAGACCACGGCCTTGCCCTGGCCGGCCCAGAGCGCTTCCAGGCGGCGGGAGGCGAAGTAGACGCCGGAGCCGACCAGACAGGCGGCGACCAGGCAGTAGCCGGCGGCGGCCATGGGGGACAGGCCGGCCAGGCGCAAGAAATTGGATTGGGAGGCGGCCTTGAGGGCGGCTTCATCGGCGAAGATGTTGATGAAAAAAGGCTGGGGAGGCGCGGCGGCGTCGCCGCCGGGGCCGCGCAGGACGACGGTGGCCATGCCCGGGGCCGCGTCCGGGGCGGCGGTCAGGGTTCCCTGCCACATGCGGTTGCCCAGCCAAAAGCCCTGGGTCTGGGTGGTGATGTCGAGGGTCACGCCCGGGCGGTCGATGGACACGGCCATGTCGTGCGCGTCCTTGGCTTCGATGGGCAGCGGGCCGGACAGGCTTTCCGTGCTGCCGGCCGGGACGGCGAAGGTGTTGGGGCCGGTGCGCATGCTGGACACGAAACTGTCGGCCAGGGCCATGGCGGAGGCCAGGCACAGGCCGGCGGCCAGCCAGCCCAGGATCGCGCGCAATCGCACCAGGCCGCGCTCGTTCACGCCTGGACTCCGGCGTCCGGGACGGGGCGGTCGCGATAGCGACGGATGGCGTAGATGCCAAGGGCCAGGGTCGGGAGGAACATGGAGAAAAACGCCTTCATGAACACCGGCGTGAATTCGTCCGGTTGCTTGGAGGCTAGATAAATGGAAAGCGTGACTTCGGCAAGTATGATCAGGTCCATGAGGATGACGGCGGTGCGCTGGCGGCTGTTGAGTTCCGGGGCGCGGCTTTCATCGTTGCGGAAAAACATGGCGGCTCCTTTGAAGGGCCTCCCCGGCCCAGGGAGGGCCGGGCCGGGGAAGCTTGGGCGGGGTGTGGGGTTACGATGCGCTACTTCTTGAAGATGTTGGTCTTGGTGACGTTCATCAGGCGAATGGCCTTGCCGTCTTCCTTATAGTAGACCCGCACTTCGTCGCCGGAATCCCAGGCGGCGGCGGGCAGGGACTCGTACTGTTCGGGCACGAGGAAGGTGACGAGCATCTTCTGGCGGCCGGAATAGATGGACACGGTCTTCTTGTCCTTGTCCAGGGCCGGGAACTGCTTGGCCTTTTCGGCGGCGGCGTCATAGACCAGGGGGTGCTTGCCGTCGATGCCTTCCTGCTTGTCCACGATCTGGATGGGGATGGTCTCGAAGTTCTGCTTCTTGGGATCGTACAGCACGACCTGAGCCTTGTCGGCGTCGAGCTTCATGCGCAGGCCGGCTCTGGGAATCTCGCCCATTTCCGCCGGATCAACGGGGAACGAGTACGTCAGCGCCGGCAGATAGGTATAGTCGGGCTTTTGCCAGTCATTGGCTTTGTCGCGGATGAAGGTGACGGTCTTTTTTTCCTTGTCCACGGCCACGGTGCGGCCCTGGTCAACCTTTCCGTAGTCCACGCAGCCGGCCAGGAAGACGACGGGCAGGGCGGCCAGCAGCATATTCTTGAGCATGTTTCGCATGGCG
>JAEZEM010000459.1 GCA_023417745.1 Pseudomonadota bacterium | reverse complement strand
AAAGAATTTTGTGAGGTACATGGGAAGGAAGGCCTTGGCAAGCTTTTTCTTGACAAGACGACGGCCAGGGACTAGCACACTCTTCTTCGCGAGGGAAACTCATGTCCGAATTATGGCTCGACATCACCGACATCCCGGCAAGTGGCCGGGAATTTTCATTTTCCGACCAGAGCCTGTGGACCGGCCCTATCGCGGAATTTGCCCTGCCCTACCGCCTGGACCTCCCGGGGACCGGCCTTGCCGCCGAATTCACCGTGACGCCCCAGGGCCGGGGCATGTTGGTGGCCGGGACGCTTTCCGGCAAGACGGTCACGCCGTGCGACCGCTGCGCCGAAGATTTGACCCTGGCCGTGGCCACGCGCTTCGACCTGTTCGAAGACGCGCCGCTGGAGGGAGAAAAGTCCCTTGAGCCGGGGCTTTTGCGCCGCCGGGGCAAGGTGCTGGAGCTCGACGCCGGCAGCTTGTTGTGGGAACAGTTCCTGCTGTCCCTGCCGGTCAAGCCTCTTTGCGACGAGAACTGCCAGGGGCTTTGCCCCAGCTGCGGCAAACGGCTGGCCGACGGCCCTTGCGGCTGCCAGACCGAAGACGGCGACCCCAGGCTCGCCGTGCTGCGCAATTTGAAGGTTCCGCGCGGCTCCAACTAGGCATTGTCGCCTGGTTGTCGCGCGTTTTTGACCTGATATGACCCAAATAAAGGATGCGAGGTAATCGCCATGGCCGTCCCCAATAGAAAAATCTCCAAGTCCCGTAAAGGTATGCGCCGCGCCCACGACCACGTTCCGGTTCCGTCCGTGGTTCTTTGCCCTTGCGGCGAACCGACCCTGCCCCACCGCATCTGCCCGAGCTGCGGCACCTACCGCGGCCGCCAGATGCTGCGGAAGGACGATGCCGAATAACAAGCCGCGTATCGCCGTGGACGCCATGGGCGGGGACTTCGGTCCCCGCATGGTCGTCCCCGGCGCGCTGCACGCCGCCAAGGCCGGCCAGGCGGAAGTCATTCTCGTCGGCGACCAGGACGCCATCGCGGCGGAACTGGCGCGGCGCGACGTGAAAGGGCTTCCGGTTTCCGTGGTGCACGCCTCCCAGGTGGTGGAGATGGACGAAAAACCTTCCGAGGCCATGCGCCGCAAGAAGGATTCCTCCATCCAGGTGGCCTGCAACCTCGTGCGCGACGGCGCGGCCGACGGACTCATCTCCGCCGGCCATTCCGGCGCGACCTTGGCCTGCGCCATGTTCACCATCGGCCGGGTGCCCGGCGTGGAACGACCGGCCATTGCCACCTTCCTGCCGTCCGAACGCTCCCACACCGTCATCGCCGACGTGGGGGCCAACGTGGACTGCAAGCCCTTCCACCTGCTCCAGTTCGGCGTCATGGCCTCGGTTTTGGCCAAGACCATGCTCGGCCGCGAGAACCCGGTGGTGGCGCTTTTGTCCAACGGCGAAGAAAAGGGCAAGGGCAACCAGCTGGCCAAGGAGACCTTCGATCTCCTGCGGGCCAGTTCGCTCAATTTCGTCGGCAACATCGAGGGCCGCGACCTGTTTGCCGGCAACGTCGACGTCGTCGTGTGCGACGGGTTCGTCGGCAACGTGGTCATCAAGGAAGCCGAGGGGCTGGCCTCGTCCATGGGCCGCGTGCTCAAGGGCGAGCTGCGCCGGGGCTTTTTCGGCCAGATCGGCACCACCCTGGCCCTAAACGCCCTCAAACGCTTCGCCCGGCTCATGGACTACACCGAATACGGCGGCGCGCCGCTCATGGGCCTGCGCGGCAGTTGCCTCATCTGCCACGGCGCGTCCAACGCCAAGGCCATGGCCAGCGCCGTACGCATGGCCGCCCGGTTCGTGGCCATGGAAGCCAACTCCCATCTCTCCGAGGCCGTGGCCGCCAACATCGACCTGACCGGTCCCCGCCGCCAGGCCGCCAACGAACAACGCTAGACGGTTTTCCCCACCATGACGCACACCGCCCGCATCCGAGGCATGGGTTACTACGCTCCCGAAAAGGTGCTCACCAACGCCGACCTCGAAAAAATCGTCGAGACCTCCGACGAGTGGATCACCACCCGCACCGGCATCAAGGAGCGCCACATCGCCGCCCCCGGCGAGACGGTCAGCGACATGGCCGCCCAGGCCGCCAAAGCCGCCTTGGCCGACGCCAACCTTGACGCCGAGGAACTCACCCACATTTTTCTCTACACCGTCACCCCGGACTTCTACACTCCCTCCGCCGCCTGCCTGATGCAGGAAAAGCTCGGCATCCGGGGCAAGGTGGCCCAGGACGTCAACGCCGCCTGCTGCGGCTACATCTACGGCCTGGAGATGGCCCGGGCGGTCATTGCCCTGCATCCCGGGGCCAAGGTGCTGGTGGCTGCCGCCGAGGTGCTGACCTCGCGCACCAACTGGGCCGACCGGCGCAGTTGCGTGCTTTTTGGCGACGCCGCCGCCGCCTGCGTGGTCACGGCCGACGAACCGCCCCTGGGCAAGGCCGCCGTGGTCGACGCCCTGCTGTCCAGCGACGGGTCGCTGGGGCACCTGCTCACCATCAAGGGCGGCGGCTCGGGCCATCCCTACAAGCTCGGCGACGTCATCGACGAAGATTTCTTTTTGCAGATGAACGGCCCCGAGGTCTTCAAGCACGCCGTGCGCTCCATGGCGAACGTCGGGCGCGACCTCATGGCCGCCAACGGCCTGACCCGCGACGACATCGACCTGTTCATTCCGCACCAGGCCAATCTGCGCATCATGGAAGCGGTGGCGAAAAAGCTCGACTTTCCGTCCGAAAAAATCATGTCCACCGTGGCCCGCTTCGGCAACACCTCGGCTTCCACCATCGGCATCGCCCTGGTCGAGGCCCGCAAGGCCGGCCGCATTCCGGCCGGCGGCAAGGTGCTGCTCGGCGCGTTCGGCGGCGGCTTCACCTGGGGAGCGGCCCTGCTCCAGTTTTAACCGGGCGGCCCGCCACGACGTTTTGGCGTCGCCCGGGAACGTATCACGCCCGGGCGCGTCGGCCGCAAGAAACGGCGCGCAAAGACATTTGCCCAGGCCGGGCGTTTCGGCTACGTTGCGCCCTGTCTGATCCGGCCCGGCCAGGGCCGGCCGGGGCGACACGCCCCCGGAACTTTCGCAACCCCTGCGTTGCGCGCCCCCAAGCGGCAGGCGCGCCAAGGAGCACCCGTCTATGTCCACGGCTCTCGTCACCGGAGGTTCCCGAGGCATCGGCGCGGCCGTGGCCAAGCGCCTGGCCGCCGACGGCTTTGACGTCGTCATCACCTACGTGAGCAAGCCCGAAGCCGCCGCCGCCGTGGTCGCGGACATCACCGCCGCCGGCGGCAAGGCCAGCGCCCTGGCCCTGGACACCGGCGACGCCGCCGCCGTGACCGCCTTTTTCGCCGAACACATGAAAGGCGTCGATCTCCATGTGCTGGTCAACAACGCCGGCATCACCCGCGACGGCCTTCTTATGCGCATGAAGGACGAAGATTTCGCCGACGTCATCCGCGTCAACCTCGTGGGCGCGTTCACCTGCCTGCGCGAGGCGGCCAAGATCATGATCAAGCGCCGGACCGGACGCATCGTCAACATCACCTCCGTGGTGGGCCAGTCCGGCAACGCCGGCCAGGCCAACTACGCCGCGGCCAAGGCCGGGCTCATCGGCCTGACCAAATCCGCCGCCCAGGAGCTTGCCGCCCGCAACATCACGGTCAACGCCGTGGCCCCGGGCTTCGTGGAAACCGACATGACCGCTGTTTTGTCCGATGCCGTCAAGGCATCCTTCGCCGAACGCATCCCCTTGAAGCGCGCTTGCGCCCCCGGGGAAATCGCCGCTGCCGTCAGCTACCTGGCCAGCGACGACGCCGGGTACGTCACCGGTCAGGTGCTCGGCTTAAACGGCGGCATGTACATGTAACAAAAAATACGGCCTTGCTTGGAGGAAACCATGTCTGTCGCTGAAAAAGTCAAAGAGATCGTCGTGGATCAGCTCGGCGTCGATGCCGCTGAAGTCAACCCGGACGCCAAGTTCGTGGACGACCTGGGCGCCGACTCCCTGGATCTGACCGAGCTCATCATGGCCATGGAAGAGGAGTTCAGCGTCGAAATCTCCGACGAAGACGCCCAGCAGATCCAGAAAGTCCAGGACGCCATCTCCTTTATCGAAAAGAAAAAGGGCGAGTAAGCCCCAAACGCCCAGTCGGGCCGGGGCGGGGCACGCGTTGTCCGCCCGCCCCGGTTCGCGGACGGATGCGCCATGACCTTAAATCGGGTAGTCATTACCGGCCT
>JAEZEM010000453.1 GCA_023417745.1 Pseudomonadota bacterium | reverse complement strand
AGGAGAATCCCCCCCAGAACCGACTGTTCGGCTTCGAGATTCTGGGGGGGAACTTTTCGCAGGACGTCGGAAGAGACCCGCTCCAGGGCCTGCCCGGTCAGCGGTTCGCCGCTTCCCGAGCCGGCGGACCTGGCGTTACGCGGTTTCTTCCGTGGAGAGTCCATTGGCTTCGGCCTGAGCTTCGGCCACCGGAGCGGCTTCAGCGATTTCCTCGTCCTCGGGGCCGCCCTGGCGCACCACCGAGACCTTCACGGAACCACGCAGCTCGGGCAGGAGCTTCACGGGCACATCGTAGTGGCCAAGGGACCGGATGGGGTCGGCCAGAACGATTTTCTTGCGGTCGATGTCGAAACCAAGTTCGACCAGCTTGTCGGCGATGATGGCGGAGGTGACGGAGCCGTAAAGTTTGGCGCCTTCGCCCACGCGCACTTCGATGACGATGGCGACTTCGGCCAGACGGTTGGCCAGGCCCTGGGCGTCGGCGATCAGGGCGTCACGTTTGGCCTGAAGCTTCTTGCTCTCGTTTTCGAAACGACGCAGATTGGCGGGCGTGGCCATCATGGCCAATCCCTGGGGGATCAGATAGTTGCGGCCGTAGCCGGGCTTGACCGAGACTTTGTCGCCAAGGCGGCCCAGATTTTCCACGTCCGCGCGCAAAATGAGTTCCATGGCTTCCCTACCTTACATCTTCTTCAGGTGTTCGGCGCTGTGCGTGGCCGTGTAGTACAAGAGGGCCATCTGGCGGGCGCGCTTGATCTCAAGGGTCAGGCGACGCTGGCACTTGGCGCAGGTGCCGGTGATGCGCCGAGCGATGATCTTGCCGCGATCCGTGATGAAATCCTTCAGGATGTCCGGACGCTTGTAATCAACAGGCAGGTTCTTGTTGGCGCAAAAACGGCAGAACTTCTTTTTCGGGGTGAACTTTTTCTTAAAGGCCATGGCTAGGCTCCCTCAGGCACGTATTTGTCGGCAAGCTTGACGGTGATGAACTTCATGACGCCGTCGGTGATGCGCACAATGCGTTCGAATTCGGCGATGGCCGTGGCCGGGGCGGCGAATTCGAAACGGGTGTAGTGCCCGCGGGTCTTTTTCTGCACCGGATAAGCCAGATCCTTCATGCCCCACTCGTCAACGGCGAGCATGTTGGTTCCCTGGCGCTCAAGAACCCCTTTGAGGTTCTCAATGATCTCCTGCCGATTGTCCGTCGCCAGCTCCGGGGAGAGCAGCAACAAGGCTTCGTACTTCCGCATGGTTCCTCCTTTTGGTCCATGGCCCTTCCTCCGGGACGGCTGTCCTCCGGGAAGAGCAAGGCGAAGGGGAGTCGTTAGTCGCCCACTCCGCGTTTGTCAAGCCCCGGACGCGAGGATTACGGCCGCAACGCCAACGCCGACGCCTCGGCCCCTGGAAACGCTGTCTTGCCAAGGCGCCCGGCCCCGTCTACATAATCCCACGGCGCGAGCGCGCCAAGCGCCCTTTCCGGGCGGCCGAGGTAGCCATGCGCATCCGCGCCAAACTGCTCATCATCCTGCTTGCCCTGGTGCTGCCGCCGCTGGTCGCCGTCAGCTACTACGCCCTGCGCGAGGCCAGGATTCTTGGCGACGAACTGGCGGCCCGGGCCGCCCAGTCCTTCAAGCACGCCGCCGAGGCCGAACTGGCGCTCATGGTGGACCTCATCGGCGAGGACGTGGGCGACAACCGGCTGCTGCTCGAACTGGCCCAGGCCATGCTCGCCACGGACGCGGCCCGGGTGTTGGAATCGCCGCTCCAGCCCGCCGAACCGGGACTGGCGCCGTCGCTCAGCGCCCCCCCCGGAACGACCGAAGCCCAGATCCGGACGTCCGGCGCTCCCCTGCTCCGCCTGGCCCCGACTTTCGCCACCCTTCAGGCCCGGCTTGCCGACAATCTGCTGTGGGCCTACGTCGCCCTGCCGGACGGGGTCATGGCCACGGCCCCGACCCATGGCCCCATGCCGGCCGGCTTCGACGCCCGCACCCGGCCCTGGTTCCAGGCGGCCATGAAACACGACCGCCCGGCCTGGACCATCCTCGTCGACGCCGCCACGGGCCGTTTGACAGCCACGGTTTCCGGCCCGGTGCGCGGCCGCGACGGCAAGATTCTTGGAGTGGCCGGCATCGACGCGCCTCTGGAAGCCATGCTGCCGGAGAGCGACTTGTCCCGGCGTTGGGGCGATGGAGTGCGGGCCTCCTTCGTGCGCCTGGAGGCGGGACGGCTGGAGCTTATCGGCAACCGCGACTTTCTGGACCCGGCCCTGGGCTGGAAAACGCCGATGACGCCGACGCCGATCGCCATCGACAACGCCGACGGCCAGGCCGCCCTGATTGCGGCCATGGAATCGCATAAACCGGTTTTGGTGGCTCTGTCCGTGGAGGGCGAAGAGTATTTCGCCGCCCTGCGCCCCTTCACCGAGACTCCGGCCGGGCTGCTCGTGCTGGTGCCGCGCCAAGCCGTGCTGCATCAGGCCGACTCGGCCGAGTCGGCCATCCTGGAGCGCACCCAGGCCATGATGGCCGTGGTGGCGGGCATTACGCTCCTGGGCGTCGTCGCGGCGGTTGTCTTGGCCTTTTTCGGGTCCAGGGCCGTGACCCGGCCGCTGACCGGGCTGACCCTGGCCGCGGCCCGACTCGCCGAAGGCGACCTTGACGCCCGTGCCCCGATCGGCGGGCGCGACGAACTGGGGCAGCTCGCGGCGGCGTTTAATGCCATGGCCCCCGAGTTGGTCGAGCGGATGCGGCTCAAACAGGACATGCTGCTGGCCAAGGAAGTGCAGCAAAATCTGCTGCCCAAAGCCCCGCCCCATCTGCCCGGACTGGATATGGCCGGGGCGACGATCTTTTGCGACGAGACCGGCGGCGACTATTTCGATTATCTCGCCTTTGCCGAGGCGCCCCATGGCGGCTGCGACGTCATTGTCGGCGACGCCACCGGGCACGGCATCGCGGCGGCGCTGTTCATGGCCACGGGCCGGGCGCTATTGCGCGGGGGGCAAGGCGTCGGCTGCGGCCCGGCGGCCCTTCTCACCCTGGCCAACACGCTTCTCTGCCAGGACACGGCCGATTCCGGGCGCTTCATCACGCTCTATTTCCTGCGGCTGGAAGGCGGCGGCATGGCTCCCTGCGGCCGGCTGACCTGGGCCCGGGCCGGCCACGACCCGGCCATGGTCTACGATCCGGCCAGGGACGAGTTTGTCGAACTGCTCGGCCCGGGGCTGCCCCTGGGCGTGCTGCCCGACCATGTCTACGCCGAGCAGAGCTGTCCGGGGCTGACGCCGGGCCAGGTGCTGCTGCTTGGCACCGACGGCATCTGGGAGGCCCGCGACACCGGGGACGTCATGTACGGCAAGGACCGGCTACGGGAAGTGATCCGCCGTCATGCCGGCGACTCGGCGGCCGAACTGGTGGCCGCCATCCATGCCGACGTGACTGCTTTTCAGGCCGGCGCGCCCCGGGACGACGACATCACCGTAGTCGCCATCAAAGCCCTGCCAATCTAACCGGCTCGGCCCCCCATATCGGGAGGTCCAGGAGGGGCTGAGCCCCCCCTGGCCGCCGGAGGCATCTTCCTCTTCTTCTTTTATTATAAAAACTTACAACCATCTCGCCCGCACTGCGTTGCGAGGCGGCACGGCGGCGTAGCGCAGGGCCGGGTAGCCGAGCATGAGTCCGCCTTCGGCGACGCAGCCTTGGGGGATGGCCAGGGCCTTGGCCAGGGCGGCGTCGTTTCGGGCGGCCCGCACAAGCAGTCCGGTCCAGCAGGTCCCCAGGCCCCGGGCCACGGCGGCCAGCTCCATAAACGTCAGCGCGATGCCGCAGTCGGCCGCGCCGTAGGGGGCGTCGGCCGGGACGTAGGCCACAGCCAGGGCCGGCGCGCCGCGAAGGAAGGCGTCGCGGCCCGCCTTCCACAGGGCCGAATACTTGAGCCGTGTGCCGGCGGTCTCGAAGTAGGCGGCGGTCATGGCCGCCAGTTCACGGACCTTGGCCGGGTCCACCGTGACGCTCCAGCCCACTTCCTGGGCGTTGGAGGCGGTGGGGGCGAAGCGGGCCACGTCAAGCAGCGCTTCCATGGTTTCGCGGGCCACGGGCGTATTTTTATAGGCCCGGATGGACCGGCGGCCGCGCAACATGCCGTCCACGATCTCGGGCTCGGGCCAGTGGCGAAGGGTTTTGGTCAGGGCGGCCGGATCGACCCGGCTGATGGTCAGGGCGGACTTGGGGCACACGGCCACGCAGTGGCCGCAGGCAATGCACAGTTTTTCCTCGACGACCACGGGGCGGCCGTCGGCGTCGGATTCCAGACAG
>JAEZEM010000452.1 GCA_023417745.1 Pseudomonadota bacterium | reverse complement strand
CCGTTGGCGTCGCAATCCTTGGCCGGGGCGGTCCAGGTGCCGTTGTAGCGGGTCTTGAGGCCTTCCTTGACCATCTCGTCGTAGGTGCGGAAGGTGCCGTCGGCCTTCTTCATGGCGGCCACGAGCTGTTCGCAGCCGTTCTTGATGGCCTGGCCGACCACGACGTTGGAGCGCGAGCCGCCGGCCGGGCCGGAGTTGGGGCACTTGCTCGTGTCGTTAAGCACCAGCTTGATCTTGGAAGCGCACAGGCCGATGGGCTTTAAGGCCTCGTGGGCGAAGCCGACGGTGCCGGCGTCGGAACCCTGGCCGTGATCCTGCCAGGTGTTGTAGATGGTCACGGAGCCGTCGGCATTGAGCTCAGCGTCGGCGCCGGCGGAATCCGGGCCGTCAAGGCCGGAGCCGTAGATGCCGATGGCCACGCCAACACCCTTCTTGTGGGTGGCGGTGGAGTTCTTTTTGGCGTTGGCCAGGGCTTCCTTGTACTTGGGACGCAGGATGTCGATCATCTCGGGCAGGGTCCAGGAATCGGGCACCTGATCGGTGGGGGTGGTGTCGCCGGGGCGATACACGTTGACATACCGGAATTCCAGGGGGTCCATGCCGAGCTTTTCAGCCATCTCGTCCATGAGCACTTCGGAGGGGAACATGATTTCCGGCGAGCCGTAGCCGCGGAAAGCCGAACCCCAGCCGTGGTTGGTGGCCACGCAGTAGCCCTTGGCGCGCATGTTGGGGATGCCGTAGCCGGCCATCCAGTACTGGGAGCCGCGCAGGGTGAGCAGATCGCCGAACTCGGAATAGGGGCCGTGGTCGACGATCCATTCCATTTCGGAAGCCACGATCTTCTTGGTGGCCTTGTCGACGGCGATCTTGCCCTTGGTCCAGAACGGGGAGCGCTTGCCGGTGTAGTACTGCTGCTGGGCGTAGTTGTAGCGCAGGTGCACCGGGCGGCCGGTGACCATGGCGGCGACGCCGACCAGGGCTTCCATGGTCGGGCTGAACTTGTAGCCGAAGGTGCCGCCGGTGGGGTTCTGCACGAGAACGAGGTTCTCGGGCTCGACGCCAAGGCCGGGGGCGATCATGTACAGGTGCAGATACAGGCCGATGGACTTGGAGTGGATGACCAGCTTGCCATCGGAGTTGGTGTAGGCAAATCCTACGTCAGGCTCGATGGGCAGGTGGGGCTGGCGCTGGGTGTAGTAGTCGCCGCCCATGACTTCGTACTTGGCCGGATCGGCAAAGAACGGAGCCACGTCCGCGCCCTTGGCGTGGTTTTGCTCGTAGTAGGTGTTGGGGGTGCCGGGGTGGATTTCGATGGCGTCGTCGGCCATGGCCGCCGGGGCGCTCATGTAGGCCGGCAGGACTTCCAGGTCGACCTTCACCTTCTCGGCGGCGGCCCGGGCATTGGCCTCGGAGTCAGCCGCGACAAGCGCGATGGCGTCGCCGTACTGGAACACCTTGGTGTCGCAAAGGATGGGACGATCCCAGCCGTCGCCCTTGTTGGTGGGGAAGGTGATGAGGCCGGTGATGCGGTTCTTGCCCTTGACGTCCTTGGCCGTGATGACGCTGTGCACGCCGGGCATCTTCAGAGCTTCGGAGGTGTCCACGCCCTTGACGTTGGCATGGGAAACGCGGGCTTCGACAATGGCCAGGTGCAGGGTGCCCGGGGGCAGCATGCCCTTCTGGTCGTCGCCAAACAGCCACTGGCCGGTGACCTTGGCCACGCCGGAGGGACGCGGGGCGCGCGAACCGAACACATTGCCGTCGGCCGGCATGTTGTGGTTGATGCAAAGGGTCATCTCGCCGCGCAGCACCTTGGCGGCGTCCATGACGGCGTCGACCAAGGGGATGTAGCCGGTGCAACGGCAGACGTTTTTGTGCTTCTGGAACCAATTGCGCACGTCTTCGCGGCTGGGCTTGGCGTTCTGATCCAGCAGGCCCTTGGCGGAGAGGATGAAACCCGGGGAGCAAAAGCCGCACTGGGCCGCGCCGTGGACAACCCAGGCGGTCTGCAGGGGATGCAGATTTTCCTTGGTTCCGAGGCCTTCGATGGTGGTCACGTTGGCATAATCAGCCACGCGACGCATCTTGGTGATGCAAGCCCGGGTGACCTTGCCGTCGATGATGACCGAGCAAGCGCCGCACTGGCCCTGGGCGCAGCCGACCTTGACGCCGATCAGGTGCAACTGGTTGCGCAGCACGTCCGACAAAAACGCATCCGGGTCGACGATGAGTTTGCGCTCAAAGCCGTTTACGATGAGAATTTTTTCCTGCATGTCGTCTCGCTCCGTTTCGGTTGGAGGTTTGTCGCGTTGCCGACGCCGCGCCCGGAACCGATTCCCGTCCGCACGGCCTTTAATCCTTGGCCAGGCCCTATCCCTTGCCGAAGCCGCAAGCGGGATAGCGGCATTCGGGGCACATGGCGCACAGGCCGCCGTGCCCCAATTCCACGATGTCGTCCCGGGTCAGGCGCTCGCCGGCCACCAGGCGAGGCACGGTCAGGTCGAAGATGCTGGCCTTGTGGTACATGACGCAGCCCGGCAGCCCGACCACGGGGATCTCGCCGACGTAGGCCAGCATGAACATGGCCCCGGGAAAGGTCGGCGACCCGTAGGTCACGACCTCGCCGCCGGCCGCCCG
>JAEZEM010000418.1 GCA_023417745.1 Pseudomonadota bacterium | reverse complement strand
CCCTGACCGTTTCGCCGCTCGGCTAGCGACCCAAGCCGCTCCCCTCCCCCATAACTTTCTCCCGTTAGGGGGTCCGGGGGGCTTAGCCCCCCGGCCGCCGGAGGCATCTTTTCTTCTTCTCTCCTAACTCCGCCCCGCTTCGCGGGGCTTGCGGCCAAGGCCGATGGCATCGACGGGGCAGCTGTCCAGGCAATCGCCGCAGTTGGTGCAGTTGGTTTCCTCGGGCCGGGTCGCCATTTCGCAGACCTTGGCGCATTTGCCGCAGCCGTTGCAGGCCGAGGTTTTGTAGACCTTGAACAGCGACGCGCCCTTGAAGAGTTCCAGCGCCCCGCCGGTGGGGCAGGCGAGCCGGCACCAGGCTCCGGCTAGGGCCAGGCCCAGGACGAAAAACCCCAGCACCGCGCCGGTGCGCCACAGCCACAGCGGCATGGCGTGTTCAAAGGTCAAGGCGGCGGCCTGGAAAAAAGCTCCCACCCGGATGGGCACATCCACCCGGGGTTGGCCCAGGGCGAAATAGGCGTAGAGGCACGCGGCCAGGGCCAGGTATTTGCCTGCCGCGCCCAACCGGAAAAGCCGGGACAGGCGGCCGCCGACGGCCCGGCCAAAGGGCGCGAGCTTGCCGGCCAGGGACACGGCCAGCCCGCCCGGGCAGGCCCAGCCGCAAAAGGCCCGGCCAAAAAGGATCAGGCTGGCCGGCAGGGCCAGCCAAAAGCCCCAGTACATGGGCAAAAGCCGGCCGTGGCAGGTGATGACCGGGCAGTTCTGGCAGCTCACGTAGGGCACGACGAAGGGACAGCGCAGGATGCCGTAGAGGCTCCACTGCCCAAGCACCGCCGCGCCAAGGACCTGGGCGGCCCTGCGCCAGAGCCTCAGCCGGGTTTTCGGGGCGGCCTTGGCCGCCAGGCTCTCAGACATCCTTGACTCCGTATTTTTCCACCAGTTCGCGGCCTTTGTCCGACACGGCCGGCACGAAGCCCATGCGCTCGAAATGGGCCTGGCCCTCGGGCGAAACGAGATAGGCGGCGTAGGCCTCGGCCAGTTCCTTGTTCCTGGCGCTGTGCATGACGCCCACGGTAAAGGTCATGGGCGGCGGCGGGAACAGCTTCTCGTCGATGGGCACGATGTCCACCCGGCCGGCGAAGGCCGGCAGGCGAGTCAGGCGCAGTTCCACCACCGAGGCGTCGCCCCGGCCGGCAATGACGTCGTCCATGGTGCGCTGGACGCAGCTGCCCATGACAACGGCGTTTTTCTTGGCCGCTTCCAGGACGCCGGCCTTTTCCAGGATTTTGAGCGCCGCCGCGCCGCCCGGGGGCGAAGCCTCCGGGGCCAGCACCACCTTGACGCCCGGCCGGGCCAGATCGGCCACGCCAGTGATGCCGGCCGGGTTGCCCCTGGGCGTGACCAGCACGTACTGGGTGAAGCACAGGGGCTTGAACCAGGCCATCTTGCCCTCGGCCCGCAGTTTCTTGGCCAGATCAAGGACCCGGCCGGCGAAGACGTCGGTGGTGGCCGATCCCAGAAGCGACTTGCCCAGAGCGGCGGCAAAGGCTCCGGTATAGACGACCTTGGCCCCGCGCGCCGCCTCGAAGGCGACATTGGCCGGCATCATGGCCTCGGCCAGCCCGCCGCAGGACCAGACCTGCAACACCTCGCCCGGACCCGAAGCGGCCGCCGGCCGCGCTCCCAGGAGCGCCGTCCCGGCCGATGCCGCAGCCAATTGCAAAAACCGCCGGCGCGACGCGCCAGTTTCTTTTTCCATGCATCCCTCCCGGCAAAATACACCACTGTTGTCGTAAATCCTGCTTCCTACTCGCGCCAACGCGCCAAATCCAATACTTGCTTCCGATGGCAGACCGGAAAAACCATCGAATGGCCCAATTTCAGCTTGCCAAAGGGGGAGCTTTGCGCGCAAACCCGCGAAGCCCCCTTGACATGGCCCCAGGCCGGCACTAGAGACGATCAATACTTTGAGGAGATCATCAGACGATGCCCGCCCGCCTGAGTCCGGTCCGCTCGCGCAAACTGTGCGACCTCGTCATCCAGCAGATCCAGGAAAAGATCTCGCTGGGCATCTTTGTGCCGGGCACGAAAATCCCCACGGAACCGACGCTCATGGCCCAACTCGGGGTCGGCCGCTCCACCGTGCGCGAAGCCATCCGCGTGCTGGTCAGCGCCGGCTTGCTGGAAGTGCGCCAGGGCGACGGCACCTATGTCTTAAGCGGCGCGGCCGGCCAGGAACCCCTGGAATACCGCCTGCGCCGGGCGACGGCCGTGGAGATCCGCGAGGTGCGCCGCATCATTGAGGTGGAAACGGCTCGCCTAGCCGCCGGCAACCGCACCGAAGCCGACCTGGAAACCATGCGCGATTGCCTGGCCCGCAAGAAAGCCGCCGTGGGCGCTGGCGACACGCACGGGTACGTGGCCGCCGACATCGCCTTCCACTCCGCCGTGGCCGCCGCCAGCGGCAACAGCTTGCTGGCCGACCTGTACCGTAGCTTCTGCATGGTTTTTCAGGATTTTCTCGACCACCTCATTGCCGACGTCGGCGTCAACCGCTACCAGGACCACATCCACAACGGCCTCCTCGACGCCATCACCCGCCAGGACGGCCCGGAAGCGGCCCGTTTCGCCATGGAAGGCCTCGACCACTTCACTAGTGACATCAGGGCCTTGGAAGAATAGTCCGAACGCTCTTTTTTTTGCGGTTGACAAACGTCAGATGATAAGACAGCAGATGAGCTTGTGCGCGGCGGCTGTTGTCTGCCTAGAGCAGTCCGCCGAGAAACAGCAGATGATATGATGGAGCTGCTCCGCAGCCGTCCCGGGACGGCTCCCCTGTGCGGGATCGTGGCGGCACAAACATCAGATGATATGACTTAGTAGCGCCGGCAGTCGTAGCGCCGGCCAACCTGGAGCAGCCATGCGCCTTTCCCGTTCCGTCGTTGCCGTTACCCTGTCCGCCTGCCTCGGCTACTGCGCCGTGCTGGCCGACGCCTCGCCCAGCCGCCAGGAGACCCGCAATTCCAGGACGTCCCTGGCCGGCCTTGGCCAGCTTCTGCCCCGGGTGTCGCCGGCCGCCTCGGCCGTGTTGACCGCCCGGGAGGGGTTTCGCGAACTGCGCGACATCGTGCAGGCCTCGGCGCTGATGCACGACTCCCGGCCTTCGGACGAAGCCGCCCGCCAGGCCCATGTGGCCCTGTGGGCCGCCCTGGAGGGCGACTTGCGGCCGGCCCCGATCAACGTCGACCCCGACCCCGCAGGCCTGCTGCCCGGCCAGGACTAGTGTCGCGTCCACGAAAAGCGCATAAGGCATTTCGTAGGCAACAGCGTAAAAGCATGAGTTTTTCTTAAAAAATACTATTGTATTTTTTAAGGGACGCTACACTAGGCCGCCCGGTTCGCGCCGCCTCATCGTGGCCCCGGGCCGGTCGGGCCGCGTCCGCCGCGACAGGGGAAAAGCGGGACTGCCGCCGCCTGACACTATCTCTCAGCTCCATTGCCGCCTCGCCCACGGGGCGGCGGCCGGCGCGCAAGCCGCGGCGCGCCGGCCCCCCTTTCGGGGGCGCGCTTTCGCCTTCCTTTGCTCATAACGCAAAACATTTGTGATTACCGCAGGATGCCGGGCTTTTTCCGGCCTCTCCCTTGACACCGGACCATTCGGTTGTTACCCGTTTGGCACTCGAAAGCCACGAGTGCCAAACGGGGACGCGCCATGCCTCTTGCCGAACGCGAACGGGAAGTCCTGACCACCATCATCGAAGCCTACATCGCTTCGGCCGCGCC
>JAEZEM010000372.1 GCA_023417745.1 Pseudomonadota bacterium | reverse complement strand
GCTCGTCTCCATCCCGCCCAACTTCGGCTCCCAGGTCGTCATCGACAGCGACATCGGCGATCCCATGGGCTACATGGACACCGACCACCATACGCTGAAGTCCAAGAAATACGAGAACATGTACATCATCGGCGACGCCACCAACGTCCCGACCTCCAAGGCCGGCTCGGTGGCCCACTTCGAGTCCGAGATCGTGGTGGGGAACATCCTGCGCGAGATCGAAGGTCTGGAGCCTCTGCCGGAGTTCGACGGCCATTCCAACTGCTTCATCGTCTCGGGCTACGAAAAGGCCGTGCTGATCGACTTCAACTACAAGATCGAGCCGCTGCCGGGCAAATTCCCGTTCCCGGGCATCGGACCGCTGTCGCTTTTGGAAGAATCCTTCCTCAACTACTGCGGCAAGATGATGTTCAAGTGGGTGTATTTCAACCTGATGCTCAAGGGCAAGGAACTGCCGCTGGAGCCCCAGATGTTCATGGCCGGCAAAAAGCGCATGGGCGCTTGCGCGCTGTAGGGAGGTGCGTCCAATGACCACCGAGGAACGCATTCTTGAACGCCTTGAGTCCATCGAGGCGGAGCTGAAAGAACAGCGGGTCGCCCGTCTGGAACGCAACGAGATGTTCCGCGACATGAATCCGCTGATGAAGTCGGGATTCAAGATCCTGCTCAAGGAACTGGGGTCCGTGGAAGCCGGTTTCCAGCTCGAAGACCTCTTTGTGCTCATAAAGCGCTTTCTGCGCAACATCGGCAACCTGGCCTACGCCTTGGATCAACTCGAAAACATCATCGAACTGTGGCACACCATGGAGCCCCTGGCCAAGTCCATGGTCCATACCGGCATCCGCAGCCTTGGCGAACTGGAACAGCGCGGCGTGTTCCGCACCTACGCCGCCATGATGGATGTGCGCGCCAAGGTCGCCGCCCACTACGGCCCCGACGACATCGCCGCCATGGGCGACAGCTTCGTGGCGCTTATTGGCCTGCTCAAGAAGATGTCCGATCCCAAGATGCTGGAGCTGCTCGACAAGCTCACCGACCTGCCGGCCGGCCTGGATCTCACCAAGGCCGAGCCTGTCGGTCCCCTGGGCATGGTCAAGGCGCTTGGCGATCCCGACCTCAAACGCGGCATCGGCGTCGCCCTGGAACTGGCCAAGGGCCTGGGCAAACTGAGCGAAGCCGCCCCCCGTTAAAGACCACCAAAACGAGGATGCCATCATGGCCAAGAAGATTCTCATCATCGACGACGATCCCGAAGTCGTCAGCTACTTAAAGGACCTCTTCGACGGCGAAGGCTTCGCCACCTTCACCGCCAACGACGGCGTGGCCGGCCTGGAGCAGGCCCAGGTCCACAGCCCGGACCTCATCACCCTGGACATGGACATGCCCGCCCGCGGCGGCACCCTGTTCTACGTGAAGCTGCGTAAGGAACCCGGTCTGGCCGAGATTCCGGTCATCGTGATAAGCGGCGTCGGCCCCCGGCCGCCGGCGCTCGGCAACAACGTGCCGGTCATCAGCAAGCCTGTCGACCGGGTCAAGACCTTGCGCCTTGTCAAGGAGATGCTTGGGGAATAAGCCTACGGACGACTTCGGGAAGCCGCCGACTTCGACCCTCGGCTTCGCCCTTCCCCGGTCCCCGCTTGGGCACATACCCCCGCCGGCTCACGCGGCGCGGCCCTCCATGGACACTTGCGTCGGCCGACCGCCCATCGGCCGCCATGGAGGCCGCGCCGCCAGCCGGCGGTTATTTTTCACCGTCCGCCGTCGCGCCCCTGCGACGGCCAAGCCTTTCGGAGAGGGCGCATGAACGAGAAGGTGCTCCTGGTTGACGACGACGAGGCCATCCGCGAAGTCCTAAGCCTCTCCATCGCCGACCTCGGCTACGACGTGGAAACCGCCCCCGGCGGCCGCGAAGCCCTGGAACTGTGCGCCTCCTTCAAGCCGTCCATCGTGCTCACCGACATCAAGATGCCGGGCATGGACGGCATCGAACTGCTCTCTCGCGTCAAAGCCCTCGATCCCGAGATCGAAGTCATCATGATTTCCGGCCACGGCGACATGGAACTGGCCATCGAAAGCCTCAAGCGCCAGGCGCTGGACTTCCTCACCAAGCCCGTGCGCGACGAACTGCTCACCGCCTCCCTGCACCGAGCCGCCGACCGCGTGTCCATGCGCCGCCAGATCACCGAGCACACCCGCAACCTCGAACGACTGGTGCGCGAGAAATCCGCTCGCTTAGTCGAGATGGAACGCCGCATGGCCGTGGGCCAGGCCGTCGAGGGCATGGCCAGCGCCATCGAGGGACTCATCGCCTCCTTCGACCAGGGGCCGAGCTATTTCAACCAGATGCCCTGCTGCATCGTCATCCACAACCGCTACCTCGAAATCGTGGCCGTAAACACCCTGGGCCGGGAGCGCCTGGGCGAGGTGGTGGGCAAGATGAGCTGGGAACTCTACGCCGACCGCCAGGGCAGCGGCAACGCCTGCCCGGTCTGGCTCACTGTGGAACAGGGGCAAGGCCAGCGCGGCCGCGAGACCTTCCGCGCCAAGGACGGCCGCGACCTCCCCGTGCTGGTCCATACCGCCCCGGTCTTCGGCACGGACGGCCAGGTGGAGCTGGTCATCGAGATCGCCGTTGACGTGGCCGAGGTCGGCCGGCTCCAGGAAGAACTGCGGGCCGTGCGCGAAAAGTTCCAGCGCCTGTTCGACGCCGTGCCCTGCGCCATCGCCGTGCTGGACCAGGACTTCACCGTGGTCGAGGCCAACCGCCAATGGCGCGCCGACTTCGGCGAGGCCGAAACCGGCCCCTGCCACAAACTCTTCGCCCACCGCGACGACCCCTGCGAACACTGCCCGGCCGAAAGCTCCTTCCACGACGGCGCGCCCCACGAAGGCGAAACCGTCGTTTCCACCCGCTGCGGCGCAGCCAAAAACATGCTCTTGCGCACCGCTCCCATCCCCGACGCCACCGGCGAAACCAGCCAGGTCATCGAAATCGCCGCCGACATCACCCCCATCCGGGCCCTGCAAGACCACCTCGCTTCGCTGGGGCTCATGCTCGGCTCCATGTCCCACGGCGTCAAAGGCCTGCTCACCTCCCTCGACGGCGGCATGTTCAAGGTCGAAACCGGACTCTCCCGCGAGGACTGGACCCGCGTGCGCGACGGCTGGGGCGTGGTGTCCGACAAGATCGGACGCATCCGCAACATGGTGCTCGACATCCTGTGGTACGCCAAATCGCGCGAACCCGAACTCGCCCCCGTCTCCATCGAAACCTTTGCCCGCGATCTGGCCAGCATCGTCGAACCCAAGGCCCAAAGCCGCGACGTGGCCTTCATCCTGCGCCTGGGCCAGGCCGAAGGCACGCTGCCCATGGACGAAACGGCGCTCACCTCGGCCATGGTCAACCTGCTCGAAAACGCCGTGGACGCCTGCGCCGAAGACAAGGCCAAAGCCTTCCACGAGGTGACCCTGACCGTGGAAACGACAGCCGAGGCCGTGACCTTGGTGGTCGCCGACAACGGCGTCGGCATGGACCAGTCCACCCGGGAACGCATGTTTACGCTGTTTTTCTCCTCCAAAGGCTCGCGCGGCACCGGACTGGGGCTTTTTATCGCCAACCAGATCGTGGCCCAACACGGCGGAGCCATCGCCGTCACCTCCGAACCCGGCGTCGGCAGCGCCATCGCCGTGCGCCTGCCACGCAGCACGGGCGCTGGCGCTGGCGTGTGCGCCTAGGGGGATGCCTCCGGCGGCCAGGAGAGGCGCTGCCTCTCCTGGACCTCTCCGCCGGGGGCCTGAGGCCCCCGGCCCCCCCACATGGAGAAATGGGTTAAGGG
>JAEZEM010000370.1 GCA_023417745.1 Pseudomonadota bacterium | reverse complement strand
CGACGACGAACCGTCCGGCCCCCTGGGCATAAAGGGCATGGGCGAGGTCGGCATCCACGGCCCCGGCCCGGCCGTGGCCCAGGCGCTTTTCGACGCCATCGGCCTGGACGCGGCCAGCCTGCCGATCCCCCCCGAAGCGGTGCTGGCCGCCCTTGAGGAGCTCACGCCATGAATAAACCCATGGACATCGCCTTTCGCTTAAATGGCCGTCCGGTGGGGCTGACGACCGATCCCGGCCGGCGGGCCATCGACGTGTTGCGGGAAGATTTCGGGCTGACCGCCGCCAAGGAAGGCTGCGGCTCGGGCGAGTGCGGGGCTTGCGCCGTGCTGGTGGACGGCACGGCCAGGCTCTCCTGCCTGATGCTGGCGGCCCAGCTCCACGGCCGCGACCTGACCACGGCCGAGGGCCTGGGCACGCCCGAGTCCCCCCACCCCATCCAGACGGCCTTTGCCGAGCACGGAGCCGTGCAGTGCGGCTACTGCACGCCGGGCATGACCGTGGCCGCGGCCGAACTGCTGGCCCGCGACCCGGCCCCGGATCGTGAGGCGACGCGCCGGGCCCTGTCCGGCAACCTGTGCCGCTGCACCGGCTACGTCAAGATCGTGGACGCGGTCCTGGCGGCCGGCGCGGCCCTGCGCGGAGAAGATTCATGATCGACAACGTCGGCCGGCCGGCCTCGCTTCAGGAGCTGTGGCCCATGCTCGACGACGGCTTGCACCCCATGGCCGGCGGCACGGATCTGCTCGTGCCCGGCCGGGACGCGGCGGGCCGGGGCGTGGCCCTGCTCGAAGGCATTCCCGGTCTGGACGGCGTCGAGATGACGGAGCACGGCCTTCGCCTCGGCGCGCTGGCCAGCCTGGCCGTCTTGGAGCGCCATCCCGTTATCCGCGAACGGTTGCCGGTCCTGGCCCAGGCGCTGGCCTGCCTCGGCTCGCCCCTTATCCGCAACATGGGCACGCTTGGCGGCAACCTCGTGACCGCCTCGCCGGCCGGGGACACGCTGCCCCCCCTCCTCGTCCTGGAGGCCGTGGTGGAACTGGCCAGCCGGGACGGCCGCCGCCATCTGCCCCTGGCCGAGTTCCTGCTCGGGCCGGGGCGCACCGCCCTTGCCCCGGGCGAAATCGTGGCCGCCGTCCGTATTCCCCTGCCCCCGCCGGACGCGTTGCAGCATTTCGAAAAGGTCGGCCGGCGCGACGCCCTGGCCATTGCCGTGGCCAGCCTGGCCGCGATGATCGTCCGAGATGCGACCGGCCGGGTGACCGAAGCCAGGCTGGCCGTGGGCAGCCTGGCCCCCACGGCCCGGCGCTGCCCGACGGCCGAGGCCGCGCTGCCCGGCCGCCGGCTGGATCGGGAAGCCCTGCTCGAAGCCGGCCGGCGCATCCGGGACGAAATCTCGCCCAAGGGTGACATCCGGGCCTCGGCCGCCTATCGCCGCAAAGTAGCCGGTCGACTGCCCCTGCGCCTGCTGTCGCTTGCGTAGCGCGGGGAGGGGGGATGCCTCCGGCGGCCGAGGGGGATGATCCCCCCCGGACCCCCTCGACGGGAAAAGGGGTTAGGGGGTTAGGGACGCGACGCGGTGGCCCGCCCGGCCACGGCCAGGGGGATCGCCAGCAGGGCCGCCGCCAAGGCCGCGACGCCGGCCGTCAGGAAAAGCGGCCCATAGCCGCCGCCGGCCAGGATGGCCGCGCCGGCCACCGGCCCGAACACGTAGGCCGTATCCATCATGAACAGCATGAGATTGAGATTGGTCCCGCGCATGGCCGGCGGCGAGCAGCCGAACATGACGGCGCTAAGAAGCGGCATGGCCACCCCCAGGCACAGGCCGTAGCCCCCGGCCAGGACCAGCAGCCGGGTCGGCCCGGAAGCGGCGGCGGCGAAGCCGGCCTGGCAGGCGGCCAGACCGACCAGGGCGCAACACAGCACGGTCCCCTTGGGCAGCCGGTCAAAATACGGCCCGGCCAAGACCCGCACGGCCAGGGACGCGCCCGTGGACACGGTGAAAAAAAGCCCGGGATCAGCCAGCCCCAGGCCCAGGGCAAAGGGCTTGAGGAAAAAAAAGATCAGGGTCGTGCTCAAAAACAGGCACAGGTTGGCCCCAAGCGCCAGCCGCACCGGCGTCAAGGCCAAGGTCGCCCGCACCAAGGCCAGGGACGGCCGGCCCGGGTCGGCGTCGCCGGCTTGCCCCCGCTGCCGCAAACGCGCCCCAAGCGGCCCCAGCAGGGCCAGGGCCGGCAGGGTCAGCAGGGAAAAGGCGGCATAGACCCGATCCTCGCGCCCCAATACGGCCAGCAGCCCTTCGGCCAGGGGCGGAACCACGGCGTAGGGGACAAGCGAGGACAGGGAAAAATAGCCAAACGCCCGGCCGGCCAGGGCCTTGGGGATGACCCGGGCGAGCAAGGCCGTGACGGCGCTGACCAGAAAGACGAAGGACACGCCGTGAAACAGGCGTACGGCCAAAATCGCCCCGATGCCCTGGGCCAACGGATAGGCGCACAGGGACAGTCCCAGCCCGACCAGGGCGGCCCGGGCCAGGGACAAGGCGTTGGCCGGCGTGATCAGCACACTTAAAAACGGCCGCAGGCAAAAAGCGGCCAAGGGTTCCGCGCCCAAAAGCCAGCCCCGCCAGGCCAAGGGAATCCCCAGCCGGGCCAGATAGGCCTCGAAACCGTAAAACACGGCGATGTTGGTGAACCCAAGCAGTGCCGCCAAGAGCAGCACCGTATACTCATAAGTGAAAAGGCGCTCGGGGCGCGCCGCGGCGGCGTCGGTCATGAGGCGTCCAGCACCTTTTTGAGGGCGTCGGCAAAGGCGACCATGGCCGGCTCCCGGACCAGGGACACCCGAATCCAGTTGGGAAAGCGAAAACCGGTCATGGTGCGCACCATCACGCCTTTTTGCATGAGCCGGCGATACAGCAAGGTGTCGGAGACCGGCGTGCGGACCATGATGAAGTTGCCCGCGCCGCTGACGTATTCCAGGCCCAGGCCGTTAAAGACGCCACGAAGGAATTCGCCCGCCTCCCGCACCATGGCCCGGGTGGCGGCGATATGGCTGGCGTCGTCGGCCAGGGCGGCGACGGCGGCCGCCTGCCCCAGGCTGTTGACGGAATAGGCGATGTGGGTGCGCCGCACGATGTCCACCGCCTCCAGGGAACCGCACAGATAGCCCACCCGGAAACCGGCCAGGCCGAACATCTTGGAAAAGGTGCGAAAAACCAGCACATTGTCGTGGCGTTCCAGGACGTCCAGGCCGTCGGGAAAGGCCGGATCGTCCAGATATTCCCGGTAGGCCTCGTCCAGGACCACCAGCGCCCGGCCGTCCAGGGCGGTCAGAAACGCTTCCAGGGTCGCCCGGTTCCACCACGAGCCGGTGGGATTGTTGGGGTTGCATACGAAAACGATCTTGGTTTTCTCGGTGACCGCCGCCAGCATGGCCGCCGGGTCCAGGCCTTGGCGCGCCAGCGGGACCAGGCGCGCCTCGACCCCGGAAAACCCGGCCACCCATTCGTAGACGGCAAAGGTCTTGTCCGCCGTGACGATGGCCTCGCCGGCGGCGCAAAAGGCCCGGATGACCGAACCGATGACCTCGCAGGAGCCGTTGCCGACCAGAAACTGGTCCGGGGATTTGCCGAACCGGCCGGCCAGGGCCTGGCGCAGGTCGTAGGCGTCGCCGCTGGGATAGACGGCGGCCTGCTTGGTCGGGAAGGCGGCGATGGCCTCACGGGCGAGCGGCGGCGGCCCCAGGGCGTTTTCGTTGTTGTTGAGCCGGTGCAGAAAGGGCGCGCCGTATTGGCGCATGAGCACCGCGTCGGGCCGGCTGGGGACGTAACGTTCAAAGCGCCGGACGTAATCCGGCACGCGGTCAAGCAGATTGCTCATGCTGCCAGACGACCATGTCGCTTTGCCCGCCGTGGGGCAGCACGAGCCTGGGGACGAAACCCGTCCGTAGCAGGTCGTCGGCCAGGGCAGCCTCCCAGGGGCGGGACAGATCCATATAATAAAGGATACGGCCAATGCCCTTGTCGCGGATGGCGGCCACATGGGCGGTCAGGTTGGCGGCCAGGTCCTGGCCGTCGAGAAACGGCCGCAGTTCGGCCAAGTCGCGATGGCGGTCCAGGGAAGCGCCAAGCAGGGACTCGCGCCGGGCCCGGCCGGCCGGGGCCTCGACCGGCAAGATGTCCCGGGGCATGGCCAACTCCTCGTAGGCCTGACGCAAAAACGCCTGGAGACTCGGCGCGCACCACACCGCCGTCCCCGTGTCCTCGCGCAGATGGCGAAAGACCACCGGTTCATCGCGCCCGTCGCGCGCCTGGCCGGCCAGCAGGCTGCCCAAGGGTTCGAAAGAGCCGGCGGGCAACTCGGCCGTGGCCCGAAAACTCAGCACGATGACATGGCGATCCCGGGCCACGGCCTCCAGAAAGCCGTCCGTCAGAAGCCGAGCGATGGCCGCCCGCTCCGCCTGGGGCGCGAACACGTACGGCCCGGAAAAATACAGCGCCTGTTCGCTGCATGGGGCCCAGACGAGCAAGCCCACGGTCCGCTCGGCCGCGTCCAGGGCGACCAACCCGGCCATCTCGCCCTCGGCGACCAGGGCGACGAACTTCTCTGGCCGCTTGAAACTGCCGGGACACTGCCCGGCCGGATACGCGCCCATGGCCAGGGCGGCGGCCTGGCACAGGCGGGCCGGGTCGGCCGACCTGTCCAGTCGATAGGGCGGACGGGCGTCCTCGGGTGCGGCCACGGGCGTCAGTTCCGGGTAGGCCCGGTCTACCTCGGCCACCAGGCGAAAAACCTCCCCGCCTTGCTGTTCCAGGTGGAAACGGTCAGCCGCCTTGCCGGCCAGCAGCAAGCCGAGGTCGCGGCCGGGTTCGCCCTCGGCGCAGGCCTGGGCCTGGGCGGTGAGGTTGAGGCCGGCCAGGGAAAGGTTGGCCGCCTTGAAGGAAAAGGCGGCCCGCAGCCGGGAAGGTTTGGCGTCCATGGCCAGCCGCAGGCATTGGCCCGCCGGCAGGAGTTCCATGAGGCACAGGCAGAATTCCTCGACCGTCAACTGGAACCGGTAGCTTTCCCGCTGGCCAAAACCGGACCGCTCGGCCAGGGTCCGGGCCAGACCCGCCGCCGGACAGGCAAAAGCGCTGTCCGGCGGAATTTCCAGAGCGACGCGCGAAGAGTCGGACATGAGCGTCTCCCAGACAAGGTTTCGACGCCGCGGCGCGTCTTGCGTCCCCCTCATCTGGGCTATTTTTCAGAACTTGGCAATCCGGGACCCCGGCAGCCAAAGAGCCTACCCGTCAAGACGGCCCGGCCGCCGCGCATCGGCGACGCGGCCGGGGAAGCCTACTTGGCCTTGCGATAATGGCCGCCGAAAAACCCCGACATGCCGCACTCGCCGCCCTTGGATTCCACGTCCACCACTGCCGCGTCGCCCTTGAAGGAAATGGCGAACTTGATGCCGTCGTCCTTGACGCCCCCCTTGGCCGGCGCGTCGTCGTCCACGCGGCCGCCGCCCTCGTCCATGGGGGTCTCGTAGGTCTTGAAATCGCACATCTGGCCGTTGCTTTTGCTTTTGGTCTTAAACGTGAAGGCATAGCCCGGTCCCATCTGCGTAATGGTCATGGTCCCTTCGTAGCCCGGCTCGACATAGGTGTAGCGCCCGGCCACGCCCTTGGCCTCGCAGGTCGCGGACAGGGCCAGACTGATGGCGGCGGCGGCCAGGCCGGCCGCCAGATATCCCTTGCTCATGCACATGCTCCTTGGCGTTGGTTTGGGCGCTGCCCGGTCCGCGACGCCTGACGCGTCCCGGCCGCGCCCTTGTTGCGCAAATCCCCGCGCGCCGCCGCCCGGGCCTATTTGCCCTGGCGCTCGACGCCCAGGCGGTAGGCGGAATCCTCACCGGCGTTTTTCACCTCGGTCAACCGGAACCGAAACCCGGCCAGGGTCCAGACTTTGTCGCCCCCTTTCTTGACGCCCTGGCCCGCCTCGGCCGTCAGCCAGGCGGCCAGTCGGACGGCCACGGGGTTTTGCGCCTTGCTCATGGCGTCGAAGGTCGCGCCCGAGAGCCGTCCCTGGCCGTCGAAGTCAAAGACCAGACTCACCGGCCCTTGGCCCTGGGCGGCGACGACGTCATACTGGATGCGCCGAGGGTCCAGCACGGACGGCTGCTCCTTGGGCAAGGCCCGGCGCAGGGTCGCCTCCAGGTCGCTTCGCCGCGTCTCCCGGCTCAGGGTCAGGTCCTGACCGCCGACCAACACGGGAAATCCGACCTCGCCGCCGGCCGCCGAAACGGCCAGGAGCCACACCAACAGGCACACGGCGGGAAACAAGCGACTTGCGCGCATAGGGCGGCCCTCATCGGTTGGAAGTTGCGCCCGCCCGGGCCGCCCAGGCGGGCCAGGCCGACGTCGTCGGTCAATTTCCGAGCAGGGTATGCCAGGCAGCGAAATCCGTCTGTACGGGGATTCCCGGACAGGGCGGGGCCGGAGCCGGGTCGCCGGGCTGGTCAATCCGCCCGGAAAACCAGCAACAGGACCAGTCCGTACCACAACGCCACGGCCGCAAGCGCCAAGAAAACCATTGCCTTGGCTGCGGCGCGAAGGTAATTTTTCACAAGATGTTGCTCGCTTTTTTCTTCGTTTTACGCGGCGCGAGGCTGTTTCGACGCGGTCCCGCGTCGTCTGGCGTCCGAGCGCGACCACGAGGCCGGGCGTCCCTGGCTGCCGGCCTTCTGGTCGCGCTGGCCCTGGCCGCGCCCCTGGGCGGCCAGGGCCGGGCCGAAACGACGCCGCCCCGGGCCAAGCAGGGCGTCATCGACCTGACCGGCTGGGACCTGGCCGTCCACGGCCCAGCCCACCTGGACGGCGAATGGGAATACCATCCGCGCCGGCTGCTCGCCCCGGCCGACTTCCCGGCCGACGCCCCCCGAGGCGACGGGGCCGTCTACGTCGTGCCGCGCCCCTGGAACCGCGCTCAGGCCGACAACGAAGCCATGGGGACCGACGCCGGGTTCGCCACCCTGCGCCTGCGCCTCAAACCGCCCCCGGACCTGGCCCAGCCGGCCCTGGCCCTTTCCAACGTCAACACGGCCTACCGCCTCTGGATCGACGGCCGGCCCATGGCCGGCAGCGGCACGGTCGGCACGGACGCTGCCACGGAACTCCCGGTTCCGGCCAAGCAGATCGTCCCTTTCGCCGCCACCGGACGTCCCGTGGACATCGTTCTGCAGGTCTCCAACCACCATGCCCGCGACGGGGGCCTCGTCGCCCCGGTCCTTCTCGGCCCCCAGGCGACCCTGACCGCCCGGTACGACCGGGAGATGGGGCTGGCCATGTTTTTCATCGGCGCGTTTTGTCTCATGGGCCTGCACCATGCCGCCTTATACTGGCTGCGCCCGGCCGAGGCCACGCCGCTGTACTTCTCGCTCTACTGCTTTGCCTGGATGGGAAACTACGCCGCCTCGGACAGCAGCGGCTGGGCATTGCGCCTGTTTTTTCCCGGCCTCACCGCCCGGTTTCTGGACCCGCTGGCCCTGGTCTGTTTTTTCATCACGATTCCGGTGGGCCACGCTTTTTTCATGGCCCTGTATCCCGAGGAATTTTCCCGGCGCGTGCAGGCATTTTGCAACGTGCTGTGCGCCGTGTTCGTGGCCGTGGCCCTTTTCGCCTCGGGCCAGACCCTCAACGCCGCCCTGCCCCTGCACTATCTCGCCTCCAGCCTGCTTATCGTCTATTGCATAAACTGTCTGCGCCGGGCCTGGCGGCAGGGGCGCGACGAGGCCGGCTTTCTCCTGGCCGGATTTTGCGTGCTGGGACTGATCGGACTCAACGACATGCTGTTCGACCTCAAATACCTGCCGTCGACGTCGCTTTTGCCGGTGGGCATGCTGGTCATGAGCCTGGGCCAGTCCTTTGCCCTGTCTCACCGGTTTTCCCGGGCCTTTGCCGCCGAGGAACGCCTTTCCGGCGCCCTGGAAGACAAAAACCGACGCCTGGAAACGGAAATGGCCGCGCGCCTGGAGTTGGAACGGAAAATCGTGGCCGTCAGCGAAGAGGAGCGGCGACGCGTCAGCCTGGAACTCCATGACGGCCTGTGCCAGGGCCTGACCGCCGCCCGGCTGCGCTGCGACGTCCTGTCGTCCGCCCCCGGCGGGGCGGCCGTCGACGGCGAGACCCTGGCCCCGTTGTCCGGCCTCCTCGACGGTCTGGTCGACCAGGCCTATGACCTGTCCCGGGGATTGTGGCCCCTGGAGCACGACGGCGTCGGCGTCGGACCGTCGTTTCGGGAAATGATCCGCCGGCAGGCGGCGGCCAGCGCCATCCCCATCGAATTTCATCGGGAAATGCACTGCCAGGCCTGCCGCCATCCCCATCTGGCCCAGCTCTACCGCATCGCCCAGGAGGCCGTGATCAATGCCGTCAAGCACGCCAGGGCTGGGCGCATCACGGTGTCCCTGGCCTGCCCGGCCGGCCGGGAAGCGATCCTGGCCGTGCGCGACGACGGCTGCGGCCAAGACCAGGCCAAGGCCTCGGCCGGCGGCCTTGGGCTTGGCATCATGGCCCACCGGGCGCGCGTCATCGGCGGGAAACTGCGCATCGGGGACGCCCCCGGCGGCGGCACGGAAGTGGTCTGCACGGCCCCCTGCCTGGGCGCGGCGGGAGACTTGGACGCCCCCCCCTCCGGGAGGCCGGCGTGAACATGAACTCCCCGCGCGGCCCGCGCATCTTCCTGGCCGACGACCATCCGGCCGTGCGCGAAGGACTCAGCCTGCGCCTGCTCCAGGAGGGCTTCGTGGTCTGCGGCGAGGCCGAAAACCGGGCCACGCTGCTGGGGACCATCGACGCCAGTCAGGCCGACATCGCCCTGGTGGACCTGACCCTTTGCGGCGAAAACGGCCTGGACCTCATCGACGAACTGCGCGCCCGGGCCATCCCCGTGCTCGTCTATTCCATGCATGAAGACGCCGAAACCGTGCGTCTGGCCCTGGACCGGGGAGCGCAAGGCTATGTCGCCAAGCGCGAAACCTCAGTGGAATTGCTGACCGGCGTGCGCCGCGTCCTGGCCGGACAGCGCTACTTGAGCCCCCGCGTCGCCGCCGCCCTGGCCGCCTGCCCGCAGCCGCCCGCCGCCCAGGCCGGGGCGCTCAGCGATCGCGAACGCCAAACCCTGGAGCTGCTGTCCCGGGGCGAGGGCAACGCCGAGATCGCCGCCGCCCT
>JAEZEM010000332.1 GCA_023417745.1 Pseudomonadota bacterium | reverse complement strand
CCTTCGCCAAAGCCGGAGCCTCCCCCATCCCCGTCCAGGAAGCCGCCAGCAAATTCACCACCCTGGGCCTCGTGGCCGCCGGCCTCGGCCTGGCCCTCGTCCCAGCCTCGGCCCAAGTCTGGCAACGCCAAAACGTCGCCTTCCGCCCCCTCGCCCATGGCCTGCCGCCCGTCACCCACGCCGCCGCCATCCCCGAAGGTAAGGTATCAGTGGTAGCTGAGAGAATGGTAGAGTTGGCCAGAGAAGAGGGAGAGCGCGCTGATATTAAGTGACAAAAGGAAGAATGCCTCCGGCGGCCAAAGGGGCTGAGCCCCTTTGGAAACCCCACATGGGGACGGCAAGGGAAGGGACTGCGTCGGCTGGCGCAAGCGCGTGAAGACCCCTTGGGCGCGCGGAAGCGTGGCGGCTGCGCCGCATGGGGCGTTGAAATTTACCGGCCGTCGATGCACCCCGCTAGCGCCGGGAGCTCGACGGCCCCGAAATTTCAACGCCCCGGTTCGCCCGGGGTAACCCGGCACGGGAATCTGGAGAAAACGCGTTTATCAAAGCGAGGCGAGTGAGCTCCCCGAAGCAAGTGTCCGAGCGACAATGACCACAGCCACGTTCAACCCCATCCTGTCGATCCTACTCCAACCATGCGAAAACGGGTGATTTTGGCGCGAGGCTTTGATCGCGTCAAAATCACCCGTTTTCGCTGGCGAGTTGGGGGCTGGAATTTGGGGTTGTCTGGCCGGGCGGCTTCCGCCCGACCAGACAACCCAAAATTCCAACCCCCATCTTCTCTCGGGCCGCCGACCATACCCCCAACCGGCCGCCCCCCCCCATGTCAGGGGTCCGGGGGGCTGAGCCCCCCGGCCGCCGGAGGCCTCTTCCTCTTCTTCCTACCCCGCGCTCCCGCCAAATGCCGCATCAGCCGCCGAACGCCAGCGCTCAAAAGCTGCCCTACCGTGCAGGTACATGCGGACCTCCCGCAGCCTGCCATCTCGAATCGCCTCGGCCATGACGCCGAGCGCGAGGGGCGCGGCCAGGTGGACGGGGTAGCCGTAGACGCCGGTGGACACGGCCGGGAAGGCGATGACGGCAAGGCCGTGTTCGATGGCGCGATTGATGGATTCGGCGTAGGCCGAGCGCAGGGCTTCGGGTTCGCCCGACTCGCCGCCGCGCCAGATGGGGCCGACGGTGTGGATGATGTGGCGTGCGGGCAGATCGAAGCCGGGGGTGATGACCGCGCCGCCGGCCGGCAGGCTGCCGATGCGGGCGATGATGGCCTGGCAGGCGGCGGGCAGTTTCGGGCCGGCGGCCCGGTGGATGGCCCCGTCCACGCCGCCGCCGCCGGCCAGGGCCGAGTTGGCGGCGTTGACGATGGCGTCGGCGTCGTCGACGGTGATGTCGCCTTCGATGAGGCGAAGGCGACCTTGGCCGATGGCGTAGGCAACCTGTCCGGGCATAGGAACACCTCCGGGCTTGGTCTTAGGAAAGGCGGCTTTCTGCTGCCGCTTATCTTCCTTCAACTAGGCAGCCACCCAGGCCGCCCCTAGGGCAAGGCGGCGGTCGGCCCCATGACGGCCAGCCCGGCGCTCTGCGGCGCGAAGGCCGTCTTGGCGGTGCGGGCGATGTCGGCCGGGGTGACGGCGTCGAGGCAGGCGGCGGTTTCCTCAAGGGGGATGGAGCGGTTGAAAAGCAGGATGTTGCGGGCCAGGCGCATCATGCGATTTTCGGTGGATTCCGCTCCGAGGTATAAAAGACCTTTCAAGTGTTCGCGGGTGTGGTCGAGTTCTTCGGCCGTGACCGCGCCGTCGGCCACGGCGGCCAGTTCGGTGTTGACCACCGAGAGCAGTTCGGCCGTGCGGTCCGGGTCCACGGCGGCCTGGATTTCCAGCAGCCCCACGTCGGACAGGCCGTTGACGCCGGCGTAGATGGAATAGGCCAGCCCGCGTTTTTCGCGCACTTCCTGGAAAAGCCGCGAGGACATGTTGCCGCCAAGCAGCGTGGCCAACAGGGTATGGGCGAAGCGGTCGGCGCTGACGTTGCCGACCGAGGGATAGGACAGGATGACGTGGTTTTGTTCCCAGTCGCGCCGGGCGGCCAGACGCGGCGGCGTGTAGGCCCCGGCGACCGGCGCGGGCGCGGTCTGGACTTTTCGCAGGAAGCCGAAGGCGGCCTCGGCCATTTCGGCCAGGGCGGCGTGGTCAAGCGCCCCGGCGGCGACCACGGTGAGGGCCTCGGGATGGTAGGCGGCGATCCGCCAGGCGGCCAGGGCCTCGGCCGTGACCGCGCCCACGGACTCGGGCGAGCCGGTGATGGGATGGGCCAGCCCCGGATCGGCCCAGGCGGCGGCCCAGAAGTCCTCGTGGATCTTTTCCTCGGGCGTCTCCTCGACCATGGAGATTTCCTGAAGGATGACGGCCTGTTCTCGGGCCAGCTCCTCGGGGTCGAGCAGCGGTCGCAAGACGATGTCGCTTAAAATGTCAAAGGCCCGAGCCAGATGGGCGTCCATGACGCGCACGTGGAAACAGGTGGCCTCACGGGAAGTGAACGCGTTGGAAAGCCCGCCCAAGGTGTCGAGTTCCTTGGCGATGGTCAGCGCGTCGCGCTTGGCCGTGCCCTTAAACGCCATGTGCTCCATCAAATGGGCCATGCCTTCCTGGCCCGGGGCCTCGTGGCGCGAGCCGGCCTCGATCCAGATGCCCAGGCTGGCGGTTTTCGAAACGGGCATGTGTTCGGTGACGATACGGACGCCGTTAGGCAGCCTGTCGGCGCGGATGCGGCTGTCGGATTCGGTGATTTGGCGCATCGCCTGGGGCTACGGGGCTTTGGACGCGGCGTCAAGAGCGCCGGCATACTTGCGATACAGCCCCCGGAACTGATGATAGCCAAGCCCGAGCAGCCCGGCCGCCCGGCGCTGGTTGCCGCCCGAACGCGCCAAGGCGCGGCCGAGCAGCGCGATTTCCAGGGACGCGACAGCTTCGGTGAAGTTGGGGAGGGGAGATGGTGGAGACAAGGATGGAGGCGAAGAGGAAGGTGCCTCCGGCGGCCAGGGCGCTGCCTTGGACCCGTCGGGGGGGATCATCCCCCCCGAACCCCCTGGATGGGGGGTGATGGCAGGCGGGGCATGGGGCGAGAAAAGCAAAGAGGCCTCCGGCGGCCAGGAGGGGGTCACCCCCTCCTGGACCTCCCGGGGGGGAGACAGGGCGGCGAAGGGGTCGAGGGTGATCGTGTCGATAAGGGGGGTGGAAGACAGGACGGAGCGTTCGACCACGGTCTTGAGCTCGCGGATGTTGCCGGGCCAGGGGTGAGCCGCCAGCGTCGCCAGGGCGGCCCGAGAAAAGGTCGGCGGCTCGGGTCGGCCAAGCTGGGCCGCAAACCGGGCGGCGAACCGCTCGGCCAGATAGGCAATGTCGCCATGACGCTCGCGCAAGGGCGGCATCACCAGCACGCAAAAGGCCAGCCGATCCAGGAGGTCGGGCAAAAGCCTGCCCCGGGCCACAAGTAAGCGCGGATCGACGTTGACCGCCGCCACGATACGCACGTCCACGGCCACGGGCTGGCTGAAGCCGATGCGCTCGATAAGCCCGTATTCCACTGCCCGCAGCAGCTTGGCCTGGACAGCCAACGGCGCGGCGTGAAGCTCGTCGAGAAAGAGTGTGCCCCCATCGGCCGCCTCGAAACGCCCGGCCCGACGCCGGGACGCGCCGGTAAAGGCCCCGGCCTCGTGGCCGAAAAGCTCGGATTCAATAAGCGTTCTGGGCAAGGCGGCCAGATTGACCGGCACATACGGCCGGTCCCAGCGCGGGGAATGGTAATGCAGCCGGGCGGCGGCCAGTTCCTTGCCCGTGCCGCGCTCGCCGACGACAAGGGCCGGCCGGTCGATGGCGGCGGCCTGGGCCACGGCCTCCATGCAAGCCAGAAAAGCATCGGACTGGCCCAGGGCCTCGGCCAACCAGGGAGCGTCGGGCGTCATGGCGATTTTCTCCAGTATTGCGGCGAAAAATACCAGCATATGGCGAAAACAACAATGGCTCAACTCCGCGCTACAAGATAACCTCCTGAAAGAACAATGAAAAATATTTGGCACACTCTCTGCTCTAGAGAGCCGCAGCACGGCGCAGCCGCGCCAGGAGGAACCCATGGGTATTTTCAGCCGCTTCCGCGACATCATCCACTCCAACATCAACGCCATGCTCGACAAGGCCGAGGAGCCCGAAAAGCTCATCCGCCTCATGATTCAGGAGATGGAAGAGACGTTGGTGGAACTCAAGGCCGACTGCGCCCGCACCATGGCCCAGGCCGCCCGCATCGCCCGCGAACACGACATGCTCGCCGCCGCTGCCGGCCGCTGGGGCGAAAAGGCCGAGCTGGCCGTGGACAAGGGCCGCGAAGACATGGCCCGCGAAGCGCTGCTCGAAAAGCGTGACCTCGAAGCCCGGGCCAGCGTCGTGGCCGGCGAACTGGCCGCCGTGGAAGGCCTGATCGAAGCCTGCCGCGAGGACATCGCCACCCTTGAGGAAAAGCTCGCCTCGGCCAAGGAGCGTCAACGCACGCTGCTGGCCCGCCATATGCGCGCCACCGGCCGCAAGCGCATGCGCGAGGACGTCTCGCGCGCCGACTCCAGCGAAGCCCTGCAACGCTTCGAGGCGTTCGAAGCCCGCATCGACCGCCTGGAAGCCGAAGCCGAACTGACCGGCGCGGCCGCCTCGCGCCGTCGCCCGGCCGAGGACCAAAGCCTGGGCGCCCGCTTCGACCGCCTGGCCGCCGACGAAGACGTGGAACGCGAACTGGCCCAGATCAAATCCCGCCGCGCCCAGTAGGGCGGAGAGGGAGGCCTCCGGCGGCTGGGGGCCTGAGGCCCCCAGACCCCCCACCTGAAAAAAGGGGTGAAGGGGTTCGGCGAGGAGGCTCTCTGTCAGTCGGGAAGTCCCCAAGGTCGTCGATGCGCTGGAGGGAAACGCCGTTGCCCAGGCGGCCAAGGGTCTGAGGCTCCTGGACGCCCCGATTGGGGAAAAGGGGCATGGAGAGTGACGGGTTGCACCGGCCGGGGAGACACTCCCGCAAAGAGCCCTGCCGGCCGGGAACAGTCGCCAACGCAACAGCGAGGCGGCCGAAAAAGGATAAGCAGTGCTGGAACATACAATCTATATCGGCCACGTGCCGCTGGTGGTCAAAGTCCTTCTGGTGGTCGCGGCCATCCTCGTGTTGCGCCAGTTGCGCCGTCGCGACGACCGGGTGCGCGGTCGCGACGAGGAAGCGGCCATGGCCGTGGTGGACGAAGTGCGCGCCGGACTGGCCCGCCTGGAAGAACGCCTGGACAACCTGGAAACCCTGCTGCCGGGAGCTTCCGGCAAACGAGGCGGACATGAGAAGCCGTAACAACGATTTTCCCGGGCGCAGAAAGCTCTATCGGTCCCGAAACGGCCTGGCGCTTGGCCTGTGCCGAGGCTTGGCCGACTATCTCGGCCTGCCGCGCTGGGTGGTGCGGGCCTTCGTGATCGTGCTGTTCGTCTCCACCGGCTTCACGGCCGCGATTCTCTACTTTGCCGCGGCCCTCATCGTGCCCCTGGCCCCCGAGACGGGCGGGGCCGAGGAAGCGGACACGGGCCGCCTCGCCCGAGCAGCGGCTGACGTGTCCCGTCGTTTCAAGGACTTGGACGCCCGGCTTTCACGCCTGGAGTCCCACGTGACCTCCCGGGAGTACGACTTCGACCGGCGCTTGCGAAGGCTGTGACGGCCCGGGAACCCCGGGCGGAGATTGTGCTATTTGGCACAGGAGATTCTTCGGAATGCTTATATGGCATCCTTGAGAACGTGAAATTTTGAACAAAATGATGCCGCTGAGATCGGCCCAGACACGGAGTGATTGATGGAGCGCCCCAGTTGACGACAGGACGATTGGAGGCCAAAGAAAAGAACATCTCCAAACAAGTTTGGAATATTTTGCCGCCATCTGCCTTGTGGAACGCTATTTGACGGCGAATGAACTTCAAAAGAAGCGTTGTGTTGCCGCATTAGGGAGTGACCTTACAAAACAGCGAAGCCAGAATGCTGCCGTAACTGTGTAAAAATTACCTGTGCAAAAGGAAACTTGCTTCCAGCCGCCGACGTTGCTAGGAGGGAAATGCCCATAAGCGCCACCCCTGCCGCGAGGCAGGTCCGGAAAGCCGCGGGTCTCGACGGCCGTTGTCGAGACAGCCGGGCCGCTGGGGAACTCCGAGGGGGACGTCATGCGGGTTTCCATCGCGGCCAAGGTCATGGCCCTGGTCATTGCTTCCGTCATCGCCACAGTGGCCATCATCCAGGTCGTGGCCTATGTCAGCGTCAAGGACGGCTACGAAGCCGTCACCGCCCAGGCGGTCAAAAGCTATCTTAACGTCCTGGACAGTCAGATCCTCGCCTACAAGGACGTCTACGCCGACATGGCCCGGACCCAGGCCGGCCGCCCCAACGTCATCGACGCCGTCCTGGCCGGCGACACGGCCAAGCTGCGCGATCTCGGCAAAACCCTCATGGCCGGCGGCAAGGCCGACCTTGTAGTTTTCACCAACGCCAAGGCCGACGTCGTGGCCCGGGCCCACAACGACAAGGCCGGCGACAACATCGGCAACCAAGAAGGCGTCAAGCGCGCCCTGGCTGGCGAATCCTGCGCCGTGTTCGAGTCCGGCAACGTGGTGCGTTTTTCCATCCGCGCCTATGCGCCCATCAAGAACAACGGGGCCGTCATCGGCGTGGTCATCGTCGGCCAGGACCTCTCCAATAACAGCTCCCTGGTGGACGGCGTGAAAAAGGATCTCGGAGCCGAGGCCACCATTTTTTACGGCGACACCCGCGTCTCCACCTCCCTTGTGGTCGACGGCAAGCGCGCCGTCGGCGTCAAGCTCGAAAACCAGGCCATCCTGGACATGGTGCTGCGCCAGGGCAAGACCTACTTTGGCGACAACACCCTTTTCGGCCGCGACTACCGCACGGCCTACGAGCCGCTCAAAAACGGCGACAGCATCGTCGGCATGATCTTCGTCGGCGTGGACATCTCCCAGGCCATGGCCGCCCGCGACGCCATCATCAAGCAGATCGGCCTGGCCGGCCTTGGCAGCCTGCTCCTGTTCGCCGCCCTGGCCTGGTGGCTGTCCAGGGTGTTGGTCGGACCGCTTTTGGCCTGCATGGACTTCGCCCGGGCCGTGGCCAAGGGCGAGACCGACCGGGCCCTTGCCGTTTCCCGGGCCGATGAGACCGGCGTTCTGGCCAAGGCCCTGACCGCCATGGCCGGCGCCATCCGCTGCCGCATGGACGAGGCCGCCGCCGCCCGGCAGCAGGCCGAAGCCGACGCCCTTAGCGCCAAGGCCGATCGGGCCAAAGCCGACGAGGCCTGCCGGCTGGCCGAAACCGCCAAGATGGAAGGCATGCTCCACGCCGCCGAACGCATCGAGGTCGTGGTCGAGGCCGTGACCAGCGCCTCCCAGCAACTGGCCGCCCAGATCGAGCAGTCCACCCGGGGGGCCGAGGACCAGTCCCGGCAAGTCGCCGAGGCCGCCGGCTCCATGGAGCAGCTCAATTCCACCGTGCTGGAGGTGGCCAAAAACGCTTCCGAGGCCGCCGACGCCGCCGAGTCCGCCCGCCAGCGGGCCGAGGAAGGCGCGACAGTGGTGGACGGGGTGGTGCGCGGCATCTTCCAGGTGGCCGACCAGGCCCGGGGTCTCAAGGACGACATGGGGGCCCTCGGACAAAAGGCTCAGGGCATCGGGGCCATCATGGAAGTCATTTCCGACATCGCCGACCAGACCAATCTCCTGGCGCTTAACGCCGCCATTGAAGCCGCCCGGGCCGGCGACGCCGGCCGGGGGTTCGCGGTGGTGGCCGACGAGGTGCGAAAGCTGGCCGAAAAGACCATGACCGCCACCAAGGAAGTCGGCGCGGCCATCCTGGGCATTCAGGACGGCGCGCGGCGCAACGTCGTCGGTTTCGACAAGGCCGTGGAAGGCGTGGAAGCCGCCACTGACCTGGCCCGCCGCTCCGGCGAGGCGCTGTCCTCCATCGTCGGCCTTGTCGACGCCGTGGCCGATCAGGTACGCTCCATTGCCACCGCCGCCGAGGAGCAGTCCGCCGCCGCCGAAGAAATCGGCCGCACCGTGGACCGCGTCAGCCGCATTTCCGGCGAAACCGCCCAGGCCATGGGCGAGTCGTCGGCGGCCGTGGACAACCTGGCCGGACAGGCCAAGGCCCTGCAGGGACTCGTCCTCGACATGCAGCGCGAGGGGGAAGCCAAGGGCTAGTGTAGCGTCCCTTAGAAAATACGAGAGTATTTTTTAAGAAAAACTCATGGTTTTACGCTGTTGCCTACGAAATGCCTTATGCGCTTTTCGTGGACGCGACACGAAACTGCCTGACCCGGCCCGGAGCCGCATCCATGATGGGATTGCTTTCTTCTTTGGTGGTAGCCGGGGCGACCCTGGTCGGCCTGGCGATCCTTGGCGTGGTGTTTCTCATCGGCGTACGCCTCATGCGCCCGGCAGGCCGGGCCGCGCCGGGCGGCGACGCCGACGAAGTCCGCCTGCTCCAGGAAATCCACCGCAGCCTGGAGCGTCTGGAATCCCGGGTCGACACCCTTGAAACCGTGGTGCTGGACGCCCGGGCCAAGGGGCGCGGGTCATGCGACACTTAAGCGAACTCGACTGGCGGCGGCTTTACCGCTCGCGCACCGGGGCCGTCCTTGGCGTGTGCAAGGGCCTGGCCGCCTTTCTTGATGTGCCCGTGGTCGCCGTTCGCGCCGTCGTCATCCTGTTGACCCTGTCCGCCGGCGTGTGGCCGGTGGTCGCCGCCTACGTCATCGCCGGCTTTTGCATCAAGCTGGAGCCGGCCCTGCCCCCGGACTCCGAGGCCGAAAGCGACGCCTGCAACGCCTACCAGGCCGACCGCAAAGCCGTCCTGGCCCGGCTGCGCGACCGAGCCGAGCGCCTGGAACGCCGGGTGCGCCGTCTGGAAGACCACGTCACCTCCCGGGAATTCGACTTCGACCGCCGTCTGTCCCGGCCTTAGAACAACACACGCGTATTTTTCTCAAAAAACACCCATTTTCGGGGTGTTGCCTGCGATGCCGGTCAGGCTCGCCGCAAGTCTCGTGAGGCGGGGCGAACCGTTGGCGACGCGGGAAACGTTTCAACGGCGCAAAAAAACGGGCGCGGGAACCTTGTCCCCGCGCCCGAAGCGTTTTCTGTCTCCCGGACTACCAGCGTCCGGGCATGATCGACTGCCAGGCCTCCGGTATCAGCGGCCGGAAATCCTTGCCCACCTGCCACAGTTTGGTCAGCCGCCCCTCGATGACGATGGAGCGCGGCCTGGGCCGCAGCGACCGGTAATGGCGCGGAATCTGAAAGCGATTGTTTTTTGACAGCACCACGTCCAGCTCGGCGTCCCGGTCGCGCACCACCAGCGCCTCCGGGA
>JAEZEM010000307.1 GCA_023417745.1 Pseudomonadota bacterium | reverse complement strand
AGGGCGGCTTCCTTGAGCGTCAGATCATGCTGCTCGGCATGATGGGCGATCTCGGCCGCCTTGTCGTAGCCGATGACCGGGGCCAGGGCCGTGACCAGCATGAGCGAACGGCCGACCAGCTCGCCGATGCGCCGCCGGTCCGGCTCCAGCCCGGCCACGGCGAAGCGGCGGAAATTGTTCATGGCGTCGGCCAGCAGCCGGATCGACTGCATGACGTTGTGGATCATGAGCGGCTTGTAGACGTTCATCTCCAAAATGCCGCCCGCGCCGCCCAGGGTCACGGCCAGATCGTTGGCCATGACCTGGACGGCGGCCATGGTCAGGGCCTCGCACTGGGTGGGATTGACCTTGCCGGGCATGATGGACGAGCCGGGTTCGTTGGCCGGCAAGCGCAATTCGGCCAGCCCGGCCCGGGGACCGCAGGCCAGCAGACGGATGTCGCTGGCGATCTTGAAAAGCGCCGCCGCCAGGGTCTTGAGCGCCCCGGACAGGTGAATGAGCGCGTCGTGGCTGCCCTGGACCGTGAACTTGTTGGCGGCCGGCGTAAACGGCAGGCCGGTCAACGTGGCGATGGCCGCGATGGCCGCCTCGGCAAAACCCGGCGCGGCGTTGACGCCGGTACCCACGGCCGTGCCGCCCAGGGGCAAGGTGTAAACTTCGCCAAGGGCCGCCTTGATGCGGCGCACGGCGTCGCTTAATAGTCCTACGTAGCCGGAAAATTCCTGGCCCAGGGTCAACGGCGTGGCGTCCTGGAGATGGGTGCGCCCGATCTTCACGATGTCCTTCCAGACTTCGGCCTTGGCGGCCAGCACGTCGCGCAGCTTGATGGCCGAGGGCAAAAGCCGCTCCACCGTGCCCATGGCGGCGGCCATGTACATGGCCGAGGGGAAATTGTCGTTGGTGGACTGGGCCATGTTCACGTGGTCGTTGGGGTGCACCGGCTTTTTGGACCCAAGCGGCGTGCCGGCCAGCTGGCAGCAGCGGTTGGACACGACCTCGTTGACGTTCATGTTGAACTGGGTGCCGCTGCCCGAGACCCACACGCGCAGGGGAAACATGGCGTCATGGGCATGGGCGACGATTTCGTCGCAGGCGGTCACGATCATGTCGGCCAGTTCGGCCGGCAGCCGGCCCTGGTCGCGGTTGACCGTGGCGGCGGCCTTTTTGAGGATGCCGTAGGCCCGGATGAGCTCCCGGGGCATACGTTCCTCGCCGATGGTGAAATAGTCGATGGCGCGCTGGGTCTGCGCGCCCCAGAGCTTGTCGGCGGGAACGGCGATGTCGCCCATGCTGTCGGATTCGATGCGGTGGTCCATGTTTCGCCTCGCGGTTTGCCGTACGTCATAAGTGGCCGCCCACTGCGGCGCGGAGACCGAGAACCAAAGTTCTTATCGTCGTGGCACACGGGGAAGAAATCGGCAAGCCTGTTTCGACCGGATGCGGGTCTTGGCGGACGAGGGGCGCGCCCGCCCCCTTTACCGCCGGCCCGGCGTGCATTATGGCTCTTGCGCCATGAAATTTCACGTCACCACCATGGGCTGTCAGATGAACGTCGGCGACGGCGACTGGCTTGCCCGTTCCCTTATCGCGGCTGGCTTCACCCAGGCTCCCGAAGCGGAAGCCGAGTGTTTCATCCTTTTCACCTGCTCGGTGCGCGACAAGCCCGAACAGAAAGTCGTTAGCGAAATCGGGCGGATCGCCGACCGCAACCGGCATAATCCCAACGCCTTTATTGCCGTGGGCGGCTGCAGCGCCCAGCAGCTCGGCACGACCCTGTGGCGACGCTTTCCCATGGTGCGGCTCGTTTTCGGCGCCGACGGCATCGCCGCCGCCCCCCGCGCCCTGGCCCGGCTGGCCGAGGAACCGCAACTGCGGCTGTCGCTGCTGGATTTTTCCGAAGGTTACCCTGAGCGTGACCAGTCCTGGCCCGACGACAAATTGCCGCCCAAGGCCTTTGTCTCCATCATGCAGGGCTGCGACAATTATTGTTCCTACTGCATCGTGCCCTTTGTGCGCGGCCGCCAGAAATCGCGGCCCCTGCCCTCGGTCATCGCCGAATGCGTGAGCCTGGCCGACCGGGGCGTGCGCGAGGTGACGCTGCTTGGCCAAAACGTCAACAGCTACGGCCAAGATGACGCCGGCGACGGCACGAGCTTCGCCGCGTTGCTGGACGCCGTGGCCGCCGTGCCCGGCATCGAGCGCATCCGCTTCACCACTTCCCATCCCAAGGATTTAAGCGACGACGTCATCGAACGCTTCGCCGCCCTGCCACAGTTGTGCCCGGCGCTGCATCTGCCGGTGCAGTCGGGCTGCGACGACGTGCTGCGCCACATGGGCCGACGCTACGACACGGCCGCCTATCTCACCCTGGTCGACAAGCTGCGCCGGGCCTGTCCGGACATCGCGCTGACCTCGGATTTCATCGTGGGCTTTCCGGGCGAGACCCGGGCCGACTTCGAGGCCACCCTCGAATTGGTGCGCAAGGTAGGATTTGATAGCGGCTTCTCCTTCATGTACTCTGACAGGCCAGGGACGGCTTCCGAGAGGCTTGCGCCCA
>JAEZEM010000291.1 GCA_023417745.1 Pseudomonadota bacterium | reverse complement strand
AGGCTCACCGCCGCCTGGTAGCGCACGTTGACCTCGGGGTCCTTGAGCAGCGCCTCGCACAGCGGCCCCACGGCCAGCCGGCTGTCGGTGGAGCCCAGGATGTCCGAGGCAAAAATACGGATGTCCGGGTCGCCGTCATGGAGCAGCTCAAGCAGGGTCGGAAAATCCTGGCCGCCGACGTCACGCAGGATGTCCATGGCGGCGTTTCGGGCCGGCGCGTCGTCGGAACGCAGAAGCGGCTTGACCGCAGTCACCACGTCCTTGCCGCCAAGACGCCGCAGCGCCCGGTCGGCCGCTTCCTGCACGCCGAGGTTATGCGAGCACAGCAAATGGGCCAGAAGCGGAACGGCCGCAAGGCACCCGCTCTCACCGGCATCATAGGCGGCGTCCCGAAGCACGTCGGGATCGTCGCCGCCAAGCCGCTGGCAAAGCTCGTTGCAGTCCACCATGCCGGTTCCTTGGCCGCCCCGCGCCGGGACGGTCATTTGTAAAGGTTTTGCAGGATCGCTTCGCCCATGTCGTCGATGTCCACGATCTCGTCGGCCAACCCCGCGTCGACAATGGCCTTGGGCATGCCGTAGACCACGCAGGTGGAGTCGGACTGGGCCAGGGCGCGGCCGCCCTTGGCCTTGAGCGTCTTCATGCCTTCCAGGCCGTCGGAACCCATGCCGGTCAGGACCACCCCGAGCCCGCGCCGGCCGACTCCGGCCGCCACGGACTCGAAAAGCACCGTGGCCGAAGGCTTGTACAGGGCTTCGCGCGGCTCTTCCACCACCCGCACGTCGATGCGGCTCACCTTCTGGTCCAGACGCAGGTGCTTGCCGCCCGGAGCCACGTAGGCCACGCCGTGCTGGAGGCGTTCGCCGTCCTCGGCTTCCTTGACCGTGATCTGGCACACGCTGTCCAGACGCTTGGCAAAGGGGCCGGTAAAGGCGGCCGGCATGTGCTGGGCGATCAAAATACCGGCCGGAAAATCCTTGGGCAACACCGACAGCACCTTCTGCACCGCCGGCGGCCCGCCCGTGGACACGCCGATGGCCACCAGATCGCGGGTCTGGGAACCGCCGGGCCGGGCCGCCCGGGACGGCCGTTCGGCCGGGGCGGCGCCCGCCGGAGCCGCCGCCGCCGCTCCGGCCGCGCCAGCGGCCCGGACCCGGGCGGTCAAGGACGAACGGGACAAATGGCTCATGCGCCGCTTGGCGATGAGCTTGACCTTGGCCCGCAAATCGTCCTCGATCTTGACGATGTCCAGCGACACCTTGGACAGCTGCTTGGGGATGAAATCCACGGCCCCAAGTTCCATGGCCTTCAGCGTCGCCTCGGCTCCCTCGGTGGTCAGCGAACTCACCATGAGCACGGGCCGAGGCATTTCCATCATAATATGGCGCAGGGCGGTCAGACCGTCCATGCGGGGCATTTCAATATCCAGGGTGACCACGTCGGGCTGATGCCGACGGATCATCTCCAGGCCTTCCTCGCCGTCGCGGGCCGTGCCCACGACCTCGATCTCGGGGTCCTTGGACAGCATGGCGGCCAGCGCCTTGCGCATGAAGGCCGAATCGTCAATGACCACTACCTTGATCACGCATCTCTCCTGACGGCGGCATATCGGGGCTTTCGCCCGGGGGCGGCCGGCCCGAAAACCGGACGACGCGTCCCCTTGAACCTGATTAGATGACTCTTCGCGATAAGACAACAAACTTTGTGCTTGCCAAACCCTGCGGGATACTCTAAAAGCCTTCTTCTCACGACGGGATGTGGCTCAGCCTGGTAGAGCGCTGCGTTCGGGACGCAGAAGCCGGAGGTTCGAATCCTCTCATCCCGACCAGACAATCCAAGGGGTTGCGGTAGAAATACTGCAACCCCTTTCTTTTTTTGACTTTCCGGCCAGTTGGCAACACCCCCGCAGCCCTCACGCCTCTTCCCGCCGGCCGCCCTGGCCCGAAGCCAGTTCCCGAGCCCGCTGCTCGGCCAGGGCGGCCACGGCCCGCGACAAAATCTCCAGCAACGCGCCCATATGGTTGGCGCAGGTCCGCTCCGCCGCCTCCGCGCCATCGGCCTGGCCGTCGCACAGCCAGTCCGGTTCGGGAAACAGCGCCCCGGCTTCGTCCAACCGTTGCTCCAACTGCTCAACGAGGTCGTCCACCCCGGTCGGAGCAAGACCCGGCATGTCCAGGACGAGCCGCAGCTTTTCATAAATGTCGCGCAGTCGGTCCCACCGATCGGGCTCGCGATGCTGGCCGTCCCAACTGGGGGCCAGGGGATCTCCCTGCATGTCCTGGGCTCCTTTGGCGTTTGATCCCTTCCTATAGCCCGGCCCGGCCGCAATTGCCAGTCTTGCGATTGATCTTTCAAGACGTTCACACTTGCACTTTCCGGCTCCGGCTTTACTATGGGGCATGACGCAACCACCCCGCAAAACAGTGACGCTCCCGGTCGGCGGCATGCACTGCGCCGCCTGTTCCTCCCGCATCGAACGTGTTTTGGGCAACGAGTCCGGCGTGGAAGAAGCTTCGGTCAATCTGGCCGACGCTTCTTTGCGCCTGACCTATGATCCCGAGATCGTCAATCTGGACGCCATCGCCGCCCGGGTGGCCGACCTGGGCTTTTCCCTGGGGCCGCCGCCGCCGGAACACGCCGTCTACGACACGGCCATCACCGGCATGCACTGCGCCGCCTGCTCCTCGCGCATCGAACGGGTCGTGGGCAAATTGCCGGGCATCGCCGACGCCTCGGTCAACCTGGCCGAGGGCACGGGCCGCTTTGCCTTTAATCCGGCCGCGATCTCTCGCCGCCAGATCCGCCAGGCCATCGCCGACCTCGGTTTCGCCGCCGCGCCCCTGGCCGTCGGCCCGGACCGGCTGGCCCAGCGCCAGGCCAAGGCCCAGGAGGAGCTGGCCGCCAAGCGCCGCGAACTTGTCCCGGCCCTTGGTCTGGCCGGGGCGCTTTTGGTCATCTCCATGGGCCACATGCTGGGCCTGCCCCTGCCCCATTTCCTGCATCCCGACGCCTCGCCGGCCGCCTTTGCCCTGGTCCAGCTGGCCCTTTGCGCCCCCATCGTCTGGATCGGCCGGCGCTTTTACGCCGACGGCCTGCCGGCGCTTATGCGCGGCGGCCCCAACATGGACAGCCTGGTGGCCATCGGCACCGGCGCGGCCCTGGCCTACAGCCTGGTCGGCACGGCCCTGATCCTTCTCGGCTCGGCCCCGGCCGCCCGGGCCATGGACCTCTACTACGAATCGGCCGGGGTGCTTTTGGCCATGATCAGCCTGGGCAAATATCTCGAAGCCTCGGCCAAGTTCAAAACATCCGGGGCCATCGCGGCGCTCATGCGTCTGGCCCCGGACACGGCCACCTTGATGCGCGACGGCAAGGAAGAGACCGTGCCCCTGGCCGAGGTCGAACCCGGCGACGTGGTCCTGGTGCGGCCCGGCGAGCGTATCCCGGTGGACGGCCTGGTCACGGACGGGGCCACTCGGGTGGACGAGTCCATGCTGACCGGCGAGCCCATGCCCGTGGCCAAGGGCCTGGGGGACGCCGTCTCGGCCGGCACCCAAAACACCGCCGGCGCGGTGCTCGTCCGGGCCGCCCGCGTGGGCCAGGACACGACGCTGTCGCGCATCGTCGAACTCGTGCGCCGCGCCCAGGGCTCCAAGGCCCCCATCGCCAACCTGGCCGACACGGTGAGCTTTTATTTCGTGCCCACGGTCATGGCCGTGGCCCTGGTTTCGGGGCTGGCCTGGTTTGTTATCGGCGGGGCCGATCTGTCTTTTTCGCTGCGGATTTTTGTCGCGGTCATGGTCATCGCCTGCCCCTGCGCCATGGGGCTGGCCGTGCCCACCTCCATCATGGTCGGCACGGGGCGCGGGGCGCGCCTGGGCATCCTGGTCAAGTCCGGGGCGGCCTTGCAGGCGGCAGGAACCGTGGACACGGTGGTTTTCGACAAGACCGGGACGCTGACGGTCGGCTCGCCGCGCCTGACCGATCTGGTCCCGGCCGCCGGCCAGGACCCGGCCGCCTTGCTGGCCCTGGCCGGCGCGGCCGAGGCCCGCTCGGAACATCCCCTGGCCAAGGCCGTGGCCGAGGCCGCCCGGGAACAAATGCCCGCCCTGCCCGATCCCGAGACCTTCGAGGCCGTGCCCGGCCGGGGCGTAGCCGCCCGCATTGGCGGCCGGGCCGTGCTCGTCGGCACGGCCGCGTTTCTGGCCGAACGCGACGTCGCGCCCGACCCGGCCCTGGAGGCGGCCGACGCCGACC
>JAEZEM010000256.1 GCA_023417745.1 Pseudomonadota bacterium | reverse complement strand
TCCAGGCCGTGCAGGAAGCCGGCATCGTGGCGCTTAAGCAGGGCGAACCCTTTGCCGAGCAGTTCCGGGGCATCTACAAGGAGCGCCGGGACAAGGCCGTGGCCGCCCTGGCCAAGATGGGCATCGCTTGCCGCACGCCCAAGGCCTCCTTCTACCTCTGGTGCAAGACCCCGACCGGCCACACCTCGGCCGCCTTCGTCACCAAGGTGCTCCAGGAGACCGGCGTGGTGCTCACTCCGGGCAACGGCTTCGGCGCGCCGGGCGAGGGCTACTTCCGCATCGCCATGACCGTTCCCGTCGCCCGCATGGAGGAGGCGTTGTCACGCATCGCCAAGCTGTAACCGCCTATGTTGGCCTGGGCTCCAACCAGGGAGACCGGCTGGGGAGTCTTCGACTGGCCCGGGAGCGCCTCGGCGCGCTCCCGGACGCCTTCTTGGCGGGCGCAAGCCCCGTCTACGAGACCGAGCCCTGGGGCGAGGCCGAGCAGGCGACGTTTTTCAATCAGGTCGTGGCCTTGACCCTGGGTGATTCCTGGTCGCCCAGGCGGCTGTTGCAGGCGCTTTTGGCCAACGAAACCCTGCTTGGCCGGGTACGCGATCCGGCCCGGCCAAACGGCCCCCGGACCATGGACTGCGACTTGCTGCTGTACGGCGACGTCCGCCTTGAGGAACCCGACCTGATCATTCCCCATCCGCGCTTGCGGCAGCGTCCTTTCGTCCTGGTCCCACTGGCCGACCTTGCCCCGGAGCTGGCCATCCCGGACGGGCAGGGGGGAAGCGTGGCCCAGGCGTTGGCGGAAATGCCTTCCAACCAGGGCGGGAATATTGTAGGGGCAATCGAGGCATCGGCCCGATAATCGGGGCCGGCAAGGAGCGTTATGTACCGTTGGCTCATTCTACTCGCGGCCGCGTTCATTTTGTATAAGCTGTTCATGGGCGACCGAGGCCGGAAAAAGGAACAGGAAGCTGCAACCCAAAAGCGTATGGCCGCCACCGGTGACATGGTCAAGGACCCGGTCTGCGGCACCTATGTGCCGGCCGACGCCGACATCCGCGCCCGGGACGGCGACAAGGTCTACGCCTTTTGCAGCTACGAATGTCGCGACAAGTTCGTCAAGCGCATTGAAGCCAGCCGCACCCAGGCCATGGAGCAGGGCAAGACGGCCGAGCAGGCCGGGGAAGACGCCCGTCGTTAGCCGGCTTCCCTTTTGAAACGCCTTCGCTTTTTGAAGGGAAGAGCGTCCTTCGCCGTATGTCCTTGCGGATCGAACGCGGGCATTTCGAGGACAGACGTTTGCCCCAGGCCGGTTCCCTGAAGGATACGCCGGTTTTCCGCCTTGGGCGGGTTTGTTTTTCTTGCCGCCGTCCGCTGACCGGGTGAGTCCGGTCCGGACGGCGGCCTGTTTGATGGAACCTCAAAAGCAGTCGCTCCCATGCAGCCAAACGCTTCCAGCTCCTCCGACACGGCTTCGCCCTGGCCCTGGCGCCTGGCCTTGGCGGGCCTGCTCGCCGTGGCCGCCTTCCTGCGCCTGTATCACCTGGAAACCCCGTCCATGTGGTGGGACGAAATCATTGTCCCCTTAACGGCCCGGTTTCCCCTGGCCTATATCCTCGATTTCTCGCGCCACTGCGAGATGCACCCGCCGCTGTACCACTTTTGCGTCAAACTCGTTGAGGCAGTGGGGCTTTCCGACGCCAATCTGCGCCTGCCTTCGGCGGCTTGCGGCATCGCCCTGGTTTACGCCGCCTGGCGGGGCCTGGGCCGCCTTTACGGACGCGGGGTCGGGCTTGTGGCCGCCGCCTTCCTGGCCGGCAGCGCCATGCAGGTCTGGCATGTGCGGCAGGTGCGGCCCTACGCCATCTTCGTGTTGCTTTTCCTGCTGTCCTTTTGCCATCTGCTGCGCTTCGTGCGCGAAGGCAAAAACCGCGACCTCTACGCTGTTCTGGCCTATAACGTGCCGCTTTTTTTGCTCCACTATTTCACCTTCCACATCGCCCTGGCCGAAGGGGTCATCCTGGTCCTTTTGTGGCGGCCGGGGGGCAGGGGGGGCGTCAGCTTCCGGCAGATCGCGACCTTTGCCGCCGGCACGTTGGCCGTGGCTCTGCCGGTGCTTGTTTTCCTTTTCCTGCCAAGCCAAACCACGCTTTCCATCTTCGGCTTCAAGGCCGGTTTTGGCGAAATCGGGCGGCTTATCGCCTCATACTCGGCCCATGTGTTGTGGAGCCATGACGACCTGCCCCTGCGGCTGGGCTTCGGGGCGCTGCTGGTCGCTGGCGGCGCGGCCATGGTCCGCAGAGCTCCCCGGGAACTGGCCGCCTGTCTGCTGGTCTGTCTTGTCCCGGCGTTGGTCCTTTTCCTCATGCGCAAAACGGCCTATTTCTCGCCGCGCCATTTTCTCTACATGACCATCCCGGCGGCTATCCTCTTCGGACACGTGGTCCGGCTCCTGCCGCGCCAGGGATTGGCCGTCCCTCTGGCCGCCGCTGTGGCCGTCATTCCGGCCGGCGTCCTTCTTCTGCAGCATTACGGCGAGTATTATGAGGACACAAGCTACCACCACAACGTCTTTATCACGGATTTCAAGCCCATGGCCCGGGAACTGGCCGGCATCCTGCGCCCGGGCGAGGTCGTCGCCGCCTCGGACCAGGGCACGGTCAACGCCGTGTCCTGGTATCTCGACCAGTTCACGGCTGTGAACCCTTTCCGCGAACAGACGCTTTCCGAGGCGAGCGGCGACTTCGAACTGGTCTTTTTCACGCCTTACCGCACCTGGGGCCACCTTGGCCGCACCGAAGAGGAATTCGCCGCCGCCGTCGGCCCCATCGCCGCGTCCCAGCCGGTCTTAAACGCCACCATCTACCGGCTGCCCATCCAGCGCGAGCCGGCCCCGCGCCTGGAGGCCGTGCCTTTCCACCTGCGTCGGCGCATGGAGCTGCCGGCCTTCTACCGGCAAGTCGCCGCCTTTTCAGGCATGACCATAAGCCCTTATTGGGGCGGCGAGGCCATCGCCACCCGCAACAACATGCCCTCGCGCCTGGAATACCGGCTGGACAACGCCGCCCCGGTCGGGCCGCAACAGCTCCAGTTCATTCTGGAATACAAAAACCAGGGGCAGGGGAGCCGCATGGCCTACGCCGTGCGCTTCGACGACGAACCGCCCGTGCCGCTTTTCACCTCCCTTGGCCCGGACCTGGCCGAATCGGCCACGGTCTCCATCCTGCGCGAGGCTCCATACAAGACCATGGCTTTCAGTCTGGAAACCATCTGCGCCGACCAAACCGCCCGGTATCCCGGCGGCAACCTGGAAACCGCCGCCTTCCGGAGCTTCGATCTGGAGATCGTGCCGGCCGGCTGGTTCGATTCCACGCCCATGGCCATGAATCTGCGCGAACAACACCTCGGCAAAATGGAGCACGGCCTGGACAACGTCTGGCGTTGGGGCCTTGGCCCGACGAGCGCCATGACGTTCGAACTGGACAAGCCCCAGGCGCTCATCCTGGAATTCGACTTCGACAACACCATCGACGGCCAGAATGTGGCAGTGGCCGCCAACGGCCAGATTCTCGAAAACCTCTCGGGCCTTGGCGTCGGCGAGACGCGTCGCCTGCGCCTGCCCATCGCCGGCCGGGCCGGAGCCAACGACGTGCTCATTGGCTACAGCCACTGGAATCACGGCACGGTCACGTTCGCCGAGACGGACGTTCGTCCCATGGCGCTTTTTATCCGCCGGCTGCGGCTGGTCGCGCCTTAGAGCGACCAACCGCAGCCCGGCGTATAGGGTGCGGCTGCGGTCCGGCCGAGAGGCGTGTATCGCCGTCGGATGCCATGGGTGCCCAGACGGGCGGCCGGCGAGAAGGCAATCCCGACCATGTTCCGTTTGGATTCCTACGGTGCCGACGAACTGTCGTCAGCACGTAGCCTTCGGCGTTTGTCCTGCGGCGTGTGCATCTGCTTGAAGGGTCTTGGTCGTGTCGGGTCAACACGAAGTCATTTTGGCGCGTTCACCTCGGCCCGGCGCAAGAGGATTGGCGGCCTAGGCATTCGCCGACATAAGCCCGCGAGCCAACGCCGCCTGACGCGGACTAAACGAGCTTCGGCACGCGGACAGGACGGACGCCGTTTATCGGCGGCGACGAGAGGTGTGTGGGCCGGCTTGTCGGAAAGGGCGGATATGACCAACAGCTGGATGCTGATCCGTCCCTGAAGCCAAGAAAGACGGAACGTGAGGGGCCACGCCAGGCAGGCGAGCGCTCTTTTTCTCTCCTGTCCTAGCAAAGTTAACATAATTTACATTATGAGACAAAGGAGAAAGGCCAAGAAAGGCCCCGGAAAAGCGACGCCCTCCGTCGGCGTGGCCGCCACGACCGCCGCGAAACGAATCGTCCTCGGTCGAACTCGCGCCGCTGCCTTGACCCGCCCCCGGTCCTGACGCGACAGGATGCGCGGCGTTTGCAAAGCCTCCGGACAACGCGTCCCAACCGGCCAGCAGGACACTTCTCAGAAGATTCAGGGACAGTTTGTATGACGAAATGCAATCGGAACGTAATCAGCCAAGGCGCTGGCGGCAACCAGACACGCTGTGGCCAGCGCCTTGGCCGCCGCGCTTCGCGCCTCGGGCAACGACTCAGCCGTTTGCCGCCAGGTGTGACGTCGCGCCGCGCGCCCGAAGCTTCCCCAGGCTATTCCCGAACAAAGACGCTTCGGGCACGCGGCGGCTTCCATCCTGGCGTTCCCCGTTCGGCCGCACCCCCAGACCGTCAGCCGATGAAAAGCGGCACAGGCGCAAAAGCCGTCACATCCACCAAGCCCTTGTCCGTGAGCTTGAGGCTCGGGATCACCTCCAGCGACAAAAAGGACATGGTCATGAACGGATGGGCTTCGACCTCGGCCCCAAGCTCCGCCACCTGCCGGAAGGCGGCGTCGAGCTTGGCCAGCCCGTCCAGGATGACCTCCAACGGCGCGTCGCTCATGAGCCCGGCCACGGGCAGCCGCAACTGGGCCAGCACCTGGCCGCCGCTGGCCACGGCGAAGCCGCCGCCGGAAACCATGAGCGTGCGCGCGGCGAGCACCATGTCCGCGTCGTTGGTTCCGGCCACGATGAGATTGTGGGCGTCGTGGGCCACCGTGCCGGCGATGGCCCCGTTCTTGAGCCCCAGGCCCTTGACGAAGCCCAGAGCCAGGTTGCCGGTGGCTTTGTGGCGCTCGATGACGGCGAGCTTGGCCAGATCGCGCTCGGCATCGGCCACGACCAAGCCGTCGCGCACCGTGGGGGCCATTTCCAGGGGTTCGGTGACGATCTGGCCCGGGATGACGCCAATGACCCGCATGCGCTGGGAAGTCGCCGGCACGGCCAGTCTGGCCTCGGACACCTCGCCGCCCACGCGCATGGCCCGGGGCGGGGTCAGACACGACCGGTCGGCGAATTCCCAGTCGGCCAGACGTTTGCCGCTAAGCACCACCTCGCGGATGGCAAAGGACGCCAAATCCTCCACCAGCACGGCGTCGGCCCGGTAGCCCGGAGCCACGGCGCCCCGGCGGCGCAGGCCGAAATAACGGGCGGTGTTGAGGCTGGCCATGGCCACGGCCCGCACCGGCGGCACGCCCCGGGCCACGGCCTGGCGCACGAGCGCGTTCATGTGCCCTTCCCGGCTGAGATCGGTCGGGTCGCGGTCGTCGCTGACCAAGCAAAACTGGGTCCAATTGTCGGCGGTGACGAGATCAATGAGCGTATCGAGGTTTTTTTCGGTGCTGCCCTGGCGGATCATGATGGTCAGCCCCCGGCGCAGCTTTTCCCGGGCTTCCGCAAATTCCGTGCATTCGTGGTCGGACTGCGGTCCGGCTGTGGCGTAGGCGTCGAGCGCTCGGCCGGTCAGGCCCGGGGCGTGGCCGTCAATGACGCGCCCCTTGGCGGCCAGAAGCTTTCGCAGCATGCTTTCGTCGCCGGCCACTACGCCCGGAAAATTCATGACTTCGGCCAGCCCCAGGATGCGCTCCGGGTGGCGAGCCAGCAAGGCGGCCACGTCCATGGCCCCCAGGCGCGCCCCGGAAGTGGCCATGTCCGTGGCCGGCACGCAAGACGGGGCCATGAAATAGCAGGTCACGGGCAGATCCTGGCTGCAGGCCAACATGTATTCGATGCCGGGCAGCCCCAGCACGTTGGCGATCTCGTGGGGGTCGGAAATGACGGCGCAGGTGCCGTGGGGGGCCACGGCCCGGGCAAAGACCGGCGGCGACAACAAGGTCGATTCAATATGAATGTGGCCGTCAATGAATCCCGGACACAGGTACGCGCCGTCGGCGTCGATGACCTGCTCGGCTTCGCCGCCGGCAAAGCCGACGAACACGCCTTCGGCCACGGCCACGTCGGCCTCGTGGATTTCGCCGGACAGCACGTTGACCAGCCGGGCGTTCTTGATGACCAGATCGGCCGGGGCCTCTCCCCGGGCCACGGCCAGCCGCCGGCCCAGCATTTCAAGGCTTTCATTCGCGGACATGGCCCCTCCATCTTAAAAGTTAAAGCTAAACTTAAAGTTTTGGTCTTGAATCAGGCCCGGTTTTTCCCTATAGCACGGCCCATGAACGCACCCGGAACTTTCACCCTCGGCCCCGGCGACGGCAGCGCCCGCACCGGCCGGCTGACCACGGCCCACGGCGAGATCGAAACCCCCGTCTTCATGCCCGTGGGCACCCAGGGCACAGTCAAAAGCCTGTGCCCCACCGATCTGCACGATATAAAAGCCCGGATCATCCTGGGCAACACCTATCACCTCTACCTGCGGCCCGGCGACGAACTGGTGGCCAGACTCGGCGGCCTGCACCGCTTCATGGGCTGGCACGGCCCCATTCTCACTGATTCCGGCGGATTTCAAGTCTTCAGCCTGTCGGGCCTGCGCCGCATCACCGAGGAAGGCGTCACCTTCGCTTCCCATATCGACGGCTCCAAGCACCTCTTTTCGCCGGAAAAAGTCGTCTCCATCCAGCGAAATCTCGGCTCGGACATCATGATGGTCCTGGACGAGTGCGTGCCCTACGGCGCGGACCGGGCCTACACCGAGAAATCCCTGGGCCTGACCACCCGCTGGGCCAAACGCTGCCGGCAGGCCCACCCGGCCGGCGATCGGGGCCAGCTCATGTTCGGCATTGTCCAAGGCGGTTTTTTCAAGGACTTGCGCGCCCAAAGCGCCGAGCAAATCATCGAGGTCGGCTTCGACGGCTACGCCCTGGGCGGGTTGTCCGTGGGCGAGAGCCGGGCCGAGATGTACGACATCCTGGGCGACGCCGCCCCCCTGCTCCCGGCCGACCGGCCGCGCTACTTGATGGGCGTCGGCGCGCCGCGCGATCTGCTGGCCGGCATGGCCGCCGGCATCGACATGTTCGATTGCGTGCTGCCGACCCGAAACGCGAGAAACGGCACGCTTTTCACCTTCCAGGGCAAGGTCAACATCAAGCGGGCCGAGTACCGTGAAGACGACTCGCCCCTGGACCCCACCTGCCCCTGCTACGCCTGCCGCACCTTTTCCCGGGCCTATCTGCGCCATCTCTATGTCGCCAAGGAGTTGTTGTCCTACCGGCTCAACACGCTCCACAACCTGACCTTTTTCTCCATCATGATGGAACGGGCCAGGCAGGCCATCCGGGAAGGCCGTTTCGCCGCCTACCGGGCCGAGATGGAGGCCCTCTATCCCGAGGGCGAATAGCCCCCGGGCAGAAGCGGCCGTTTGGAGGCCCGCTTACCGACCGGCTGACGGCCGCTTTGTTGGATTCCCTCCAACGCCGCCGGACGCTTTGATCGATGTCCTCTTGCCCCAGGCGCGCGGACATGAAAGACAGGAACCATGCCGAGCCCCAGCAACACCAACATCGAGGTGGTTCCATGAAACACCAACGAGCCGGAAGCCAGGCTTCCGTTGCCGGCAGCGCCGAACGCTACACCGGGGCCGTACGCCTCGACCCGATCCGGGCCGAGGCCTCGCCTCCGTCTCGGGTCACGAGCAGCCTGGTCACCTTTGAGCCTGGGGCGCGCACCCGTTGGCATACCCATCCCCTGGGCCAGACGTTGTTCGTCACGGCCGGCTGCGGCCTGGTCCAGGGCCAGGACGGCCCGCCCGCCGTCATCCGCCCGGGCGACGTAGTGCGCATCGCCCCGGGCGAACGGCATTGGCACGGTGCGACGCCGACCACGGCCATGAGCCATGTCGCGATCCAGGAGGAAGTCGACGGGGCCACGGCCACCTGGCTGGAGCCGGTGGCCGAAGTCGACTACAGGGCCAAGCCTCTTGACGCCGAAGCCGATTCCGCGTAGAAGTATCCGTTCATGCCGGGATGGCGGAATTGGTAGACGCAGTGGACTCAAAATCCACCGGCCGCAAGGTCTTGCGAGTTCGAGTCTCGCTCCCGGTACCAAAGACAGTCAGGCCTTCAGGGTAACCCCTTGGAGGCCTTTTTGTTTGATCCGCCGAAGGTTCCTTTGCGTCTCCGATCCTCCGCCGTGGGCGTGGATCGCTTGGAGGCGGATGCCAAGCCTGCCTCCGTGGATGTTCATGGCTCTTTAGGCCATTGGAGAATCATATGATGCGCCGCCCTCGGTTCGCCGCAGTCGCCTTTTATTTGTCGTCCCTGCTGATCCTGGCCCTGGGAGTCGTCGTTTCGGCCTCTTGGGCCGCAGACATCACGCCCGTGGGTGAAAAGGTTGCCATGGATGCCCATGGACATGACATTTATCAGGTTGACGCCAACGGCATCAGGATCGGGTACAAGTTGATCGGCTCCGGTGACCCCCTGTTGTTGCTGACCGGACTTGGTTGCACGATGGAACGATGGACGCCGGAGTTCATCGCGGCGGCAAGCCAAAAGCATCAATTGATCATCATGGACAACCGAGGCATGGGGTACACGACCGACAATGATCAACCCTTCTCCTATGAGTTGTTCGCCAAGGACGCCATTGGTCTGTTGGATGCCCTCGGCGTTCAAAAAGTCGATGTGCTTGGTTATTCCCAGTCCAGCGTCACCACGCAGACCTTGCTTCTCGATTCTCCGCAACGCATCAACAAGGCTGTCATCCACGCCACGTCAACCGACGGGAAAGCCGTGGCCGCTTTTTTTGAACATGCGGATTTGCCCGATAATCCCACGATCAAAAAACAACTTCAGGCGGCTATGCACTGGAACACGCCCTTGGAAAAGATGTCGCTGATTCAAAACTCGGTCATGCTGCTGGTCGGAACGGATGACAAGGTTGTCGGCACGCAAAGCTCCATAACCCTGGCCAGCCTGATCCCTGGCGCATGGCTGGTCCAATTCAAGAATGCAACCCACCAGTTGCAGTTTGAAGCGCCTGCCGCCTTTGCCCAAATAGTCTTGACCTTCTTGGCCATGGATGAAACGATTCCTGTCAAGCAACATCCTTAATATCGCCTCCTTAATGTATCTTCCTCGGCGTCCTGTCCTTGGGCCATCGGGCATCTTCGCCCTTGTGCCCCGCCGCCCGACCTGATAGCCCCTTTTCCCCCGGCCACGGGCAAAAGGAGCCGCCATGATCCCCATCGGTCCCCTCGTCAACGGCGCGGCCATCATCGCCGGCGCGCTGCTTGGCCTCACCCTGCACGGCCGGTTCCCCGACCGCATCCGCACCATCATGTTCCACGCTCTGGGCCTTTCCGTCTTCGCCATCGGCGTCAAGATGGCCATGGCCATGACCTCGCCTATCCTCCTCGTGGTTTCCATGCTCGTCGGCGCGGTCATCGGCGAAGCCATCGACATCGAACGCCAGTTCGTCCGGGCCGGCGACAAAGTCAAAAGCCTGCTGCGCTCGGACAACGCCCTTTTTACCGACGGCCTGGTCACCGCCTCGGTCATTTTCTGCTCCGGCACCATGGCCGTGCTCGGCTCCTTTGACGAAGCCCTGCGCGGCGACCATACCCTGCTTTTCACCAAATCCATTCTTGATGGGTGCATCGCCATGATCCTGGCCACCACCTACGGGGCCGGCGTGGCCCTGTCCTTCCTGCCGGTGGCCGCCTACGAATCCGCCATGACCGTCACCGCCGGCGCGGCCCAGGACTTTTTCACCCCGGCCCGCCTCACCCAGCTCTCGGCCGTGGGCTGGCTGCTGATCGTCGGCATCGGCATCAACATGCTCGGGCTTTTGAAGATCAAGGTTTTCAACCTGCTGCCGGCCATGTTCCTGGCCGCCGCCCTGGCCCCCTTCTTCGTCGATTAGCCGCCCAACCG
>JAEZEM010000222.1 GCA_023417745.1 Pseudomonadota bacterium | reverse complement strand
GGGGCGGGCGTCGCCTGGGCCGGCGCGACAGCCGGCGCGACAGCAGGCCCGGCCGCCGAGGCAGGAGCCTGGGAGGCCGCCGGCAACGGCGCCACCGGGGCGGCCACCTGGGTCGGACTCCCGGAGGCGGCCGGCAGCAGCGCCGCTGGAGCAGTCACCGGTGCGGCGGGCGATACGGCCGGAGCTGGCGCGGCGGACTTGACCGGAGCTTTGGGGGCGCTCTTGGCGGCCGCCGCCGGGGGAGCGGTCACCGGCACGGCCGGAACCGGCGTCGGGACAGGAGCCGGCGTGGCGGCCGGGACCGCAAGCTGGGCCGGCATCGGCGCAACGGACGGCAGAGTCACCTCTTCCACAGCCGACAGACGGCTTAAATTGTCGTGGGCCGGGGGATAGAACCGGGGATTGGCGGCGATGGCCTTCTCGAAATATTCCTGAGCCTTGGACCGATCACCGGCCTCCATATAGCACACGCCCAGGTTGTTTAAGGCCGCCGATTCCGTGCCGACCGAGGCAAAGGCCACGTAGGCCTCGTCGTAGCGCTTAAGCTTGCACAGGGACAACCCCAGGTTGTTGGCGAACTTGGGGGATTTCTTGGCGGCCGAGGCCTTGCGGAAGGCCGAGGCCGCCTCTTCGTCGCGCCCAAGCAGCATGAGCGAAATGCCGCGATTGTTTTCCACGTCCGGGTCGAAGGCGGCGGCCAGGGCGGCCTCGGACACGGCCAGGGCGGCCTCGGGACGACCCTCGCGATTCTCGATGGCCCCAAGCAAGGCGGCTGCCCGGGACAGCGAGGGATCAAGGGCCAGGGCCTTTTGCAGGTACGATCCGGCCTGAGCTTTGTTGCCGCCGAGATAATAGGCAAAGCCCAGCCCTTGCAGGGCCGGGGCATACTTGGGATTGGCGGTGAAAGCCCGTTTGTAGGCCTGGGCCGCCTCGGCGTAGGCCGCGCTTCCCAGGGCCAGATCGCCCAACCGGGCCTGGACCACGGCCGGGTCGGCGCCGGCCTTTTGGGCGGCCAGATAGAGTCGGCCGGCCTCGGCCGGATCGCCATGGGCCAGGGCGGCGTCGCCGGCAGCGATGGCCGACGCCCCGGAACCGGAGACAGCCGGTTCCTTGCCCGAGGCTCGCCCTTTGGCCCCCGAGCCGCCGCAGCCGGCCAGCCCGAAAACCAGCAGTCCCGCCGCCAGCACGACGCCTGCCGCCGACCTCCAGCCGATTCGCCCGTAATGTCCGTTGTCCATGGCGCGGTCATAGCAGAGCGGCCATCCCGGGTAAACACGGCAGCCTGCCTCCTGTTCCATCCAAGCTGGATTTGCCTCAAGGCGCGAGAGATACGATTGCGGGGCTTTTACGAGACCAGTCCACGATTTCTGGAACCAATCGCCCCCGCCTCCCCCCTTCTTGGCCGGCAGAACGAGAATAACCCTCTAATAACAAAGAACTTCCAATTCAATCGGCGACATTTGGCCGCAGTGGCATGATTCTTCCAATGTGTCAGAAAAAAAACGACGGATCGCAAACGACACCCAACCCGGGATCACGGCCATGAAGAGACTGCACAACGACCAACGAGGCATCGCCGCCGTCGAAACGGCCCTGGGGATGCTCATTTTAGTCCCCCTGCTCTTGGTGCTGGTGGAAGGATCGCGGGCCCTGCTCGAATACAAGCAACTGCAAAACGCGGCCATGGAAGGGGCGCGGATGCTCAACCGGCAAAATGGAGACTCAACCGGAGTGGCCGACTACGTCAACAGCCTGTTCCAAGGGAGCGGTTCGTCCCGGACTGTCGACGGCGCCGCGCCCACCGTCTCCATCGGCCCCCGTGACGCCAACAACAACGCAACAGTGCAGGTGGACCATGCATTCACGCCGCTTCTCGCCCAATCGGGCAGCCAAGGCAGCACGGGCGCTTTCAACCTTTCTGCCCTCAATAATCTCACGCTTTCGGCCAAGGTCGTCACGGCTTTGCCGGCCGCAAATTGATTGCGACGACGCCCGAGGGGCCTCCAGCCTGCTCGTGGCGGCGTCCCTGATCGCGGTCATGGCCGCGGCCGGCGTGGCCGTGGACCTCGGACGGGTTTCGGTGGAGCAAAACCGGCTGCAAAACGCCGTGGACTCCGCCGCCCTGGCCGGCAGCCTGCAGTTGCCCGACGATCCGGACGTGTCCACCGGCAAGGTGAAGACTGCGGCCACGGACAACCTGCTCGCCAACGACGGGGCCGCCACCGCCATCGTGGTGGAATCCGGCGGCGCGACCCGCAGCGTATGCGTGACGGCCGAAGCCAAGGTGGAAATGACCCTGTCCAAGGTCGTCGGCATCGGCGACCAGATGGTCACGGCCGAGGCCTGCGCCGGCTACAACGACATCGAACTGGTCATGGTCCTTGACACCACCGGCTCCATGAAGGGCACGCCCATCGCCAACGTCAAGGAAGCGGCCACCAACCTCGTCAACCTCATCATGCCGTCCTCGTCCACGGCCTCCACGCGCTCCAAGATCGGTCTGGTGCCGTTCCAGGGCAAGGTGCGCATCGACGGCAACGATCCGGTGACGGCCGAGGCCAACCCCGACGGCGTGGGCACGGGCTGCCGCAACGCCGACGGCACGCTCAATAACGGCAAGCTGCGCACCGAGTATTCCAAGACCACGACCAAGACCAACATCTTCTACGGTTACACTTTAAGCGGCGTGAGCACGACCTCGGACAAGACCTGCGCCGGCATGTCGCCCATCCGGGCCCTGTCCTCGGACAAGGACGCGATCCTGTCCAATATCACGGCCCTTAATGCCGGTGTGGTGACCTCGGGCACGATTATCAGCGAAGGCATCAAGTGGGGACGCAACGTGCTGAGCCCGGCCGCGCCCTATGTCGAGGGCAGCACCGACAAGAAGGTGCGCAAGATCATGATCGTGCTCACCGACGGCGACACCGAGGACGGCCGTTGCGGCGGCTCCTACGCCTCGGCCTCCAAGACCGTCAACACCTACTGGACCAACGCCTACTTCGGCATGGGCCTTAAGCCCGACACCAGCGCCTCGCCCTACTCCACCCTGGCCACGGCCACCCTGACCCTGGCCCAGATCCCGGACTGCAAGGACGGCGGCCTGCTCAACCAGTACGTCTTAAACGAAGCCGCCCTGGCCAAGACCGACGCCAACTATCCTGTCGAGATCTTCTCCATCCGGTTCGGCGATTCCGACACCACGGACAAGAACCTCATGAAGCAGATCGCCTCGTCCAAGGCCGGCACCGAGGATCACTACTTCGACGCCCCGGACGAAGCCGGCATCAAGGACATGTTCAAGAAGATCGGGCAGCAGCTCGGCCAGCGCCTGATGACCCGCAAGGAAGCCACCACGGGCACGCCGTAACCGACAACGCCCAAGGCGAGCAGGAAAAGGACATTGAAGAGGCCAGTAATGAACACTCCTCAGCCAACCACGACCGACGCTTCGACCCGGCGCGGCCAGACCGGCAGCCTGACCGTGGAGATGGCTCTGGTGCTGCCGATCCTGCTGACGCTGATCCTGGGCATCCTGGAGCTCGGCAACATCCTGCGCATCCAGGCGACGCTGCAAAGCGCTGTGGCCAAGATCGCCCACTATGCCGCGACGCAGGAAACGACCCAGACCTCGGCCGAGAGCTTCATGACCAGCCAAGGACTCGTGCCCATGGTCAAGCAATCCGACGGAGCCGACCCGCCGGCGCTGCAGCTCACGCCCTCGACAACCACGAGTTGCAGTGAAACGCCCTGCTCGCCGTTCGAGGTGAGCCTAACGTACACCTATCACGCCATGACTCCTCCCATGAAGCCGTTTTTCGACAATATCAAGCTGTCTGCCTCGGCCAAGAAGATGTCCGAAGACTGGGGCCAATAAGGAGCCTGCCATGAACGCCGTTCGCGCCGCCGTCATCCTGACCGTCCTGGCCCTGGCCGCCGCCCTGCCGGCAAACGCGGCCTCCAAGGACGCCGTGGTCAAATTCTACCAGGGCTACCTGGAACTGGTCAGCGCCAGCAACTTCGTGACCCTGTCGCGGGACACGCCCGAAGCCTATGACGCCAAGTTCGATGACGTGGCCAAGGCGGCCGGCTTCGAGAGCAGCGCCGACGCCCTGGCCGCCGCCGAGGCCTACGCCGCCGACAGCCAGGTGGCCGCCCTCAAGCAGTCCGTGGCCGACATGATCCTGCAGCAGTACAGGCCCTACCGGGAATAACGCGTTTTGGGGAAGGCGTCTTGAGCGCGGGCGCGGTCCGGGGGAGCTTCCCCTGGCCGCGCCCGTCATTTTTGGGGAGATGCGCTTAAAATAAGGCGCTGAGGCGGCCGGTAAGAAGGGCCAGCCCCAAGGCTCCGAGAACCAGGGCGACCAGGGCGCGCACGATCAGGCTGCGTCCCAGAGAGCCCGACAGCAGCGACCCGACGGCCGGCCGCGACGGGGCCGGAAGGATGTGCTCGCTGCGCAGCAGGCGATAGATGCCGATGAGCGCGACGAGGCAAATAGCCAGGGCCAGCAGGTTTTCGGGCTTGGCGAAAAAATCGGACAGCCCCCAGGACCATCCTTTTGCCCCGGAGCCCAGGCCGGAAACGGCGTCGAGCACATCCTGCCGTCCCTGGCGCAGCTCCCCTACGCCGCGCGCGATGTCGTTGGCCATGCCTGCTCCCTCCCTGGGTCCCTTACTTGTTCATGGTGCCGAGCATCTGGAAAATACGAATGCCGGCCGGGCCGAGGATAACGATGAGCAGCGTCGGGAAGATGAAGAAAATAAGCGGCATGAGCAGCTTGACCGGAAGCTTGGCGGCCAGCTCCTCGGCCAGTTGGAAGCGTTTGGTGCGCATGGAGTCGGCGTAGACCCGCAAGGTCTGGGCGATGGAGGTGCCAAACAGGTCGGTCTGGATGAGCATGGCCACGAGGCTGCCCACATCTTCCAGGCCGATGCGGGCCGAAAGGTTTTTAAGCGCCTCGCGCCGGGCCTTGCCGGCCCGCAGTTCCAGGGTGAGCAGGCGCAGTTCAGAGCTTAAAATCGGGTCCTTGAGCGACATTTCCTGACAGACGCGGTAGATGGCCGCGTCCAGGCCCATGCCGGCTTCCACGCAGACCACCAACAGGTCCAGGGCGTCGGGCAGGCTTTTCTGGATGGCTTTCTGGCGGGCCTTGACCCGGGAATCGAGTATCATTCCGGGAATATAGAACCCGGCGGCCGCCAACCCCACCACGACGAACAGCTTGTACTGGCTCGGCACCTTGCCGGACATGGCGACCAAGGCCCCGAGCACCAGCCCCACCAGAGCCGCGCCGGCCCTGATGCCCCAATAGATTTCCAGGGCGCTGGGCTGGCGGTAACCGGCCTGGACCAGGGCGCTTCTGGCCTTGGTGAGCTCCTGGGCTTCGCGGGGCTTGACCAGTTCGCCAAATGTGGTTGCGCCGCGCCGGAAAAGCCCTTCGATCCAACCAAGGACGCCCGGCCGGCCGCCCTCCCCGAGCCGGCTGTCGGTGACCAGGGCCACAGCGCGCTGGGCCATGCGCCGCCGCCGCCTTCCTCCTTCGCGCAGGGAGGCTGCGGCATAGGTGAAAAGCCCGACGCTTACGGACACGAGCAGGGCGATGATAAGGCTGTCCACGGTCGGGTCCTCCTACACTTCGATCCGCACCATCTTGCGGATGACCAGTATGCCCATGGTGATAAGCCCGGCCACGCCGTAGCTCATCATCCGGCCCAGGGGATCGGTGAAAAGCAGCCCCAGGTAGCCGGGGTTGACCAGCTGAATGACTCCGGCCACGCCAAAGGGCAGCAGGCACAGCACCCAGGCGGCCATGCGCCCTTCCGCCGACAGCACCTGGATGCGGCCCTTGAGCTTGAACCGCTCGCGGATAAGCGCGGAAATGTTGCCGATGATCTCGGCCAGGTTGCCGCCGGATTCGTTTTGGATCTTGACCGAGACCACGAAGAAGTTGAGATCCGGGCAGTCCACCCGGTCCATGAGATTGTCCAGGGCCGTGGTGACGCCCAGGCCGAAATTGATTTCCTCAAGGGTCGTCTGAAACTCGACCCGGACGGGGTCGGCGAATTCGCTCACCACCATGCCCATGCCGCTGGTGAAGGTGTGGCCGGCCCGCAGGGCCCGGCCAACGAGTTCCAGGGCCTCGGGCAACTGGCGCTCAAAATCGGCCATGCGCTTGTCCTTGCGCATGGCCACCCATTTAAACGGCAGACAGCCGCATACCCCGGCCACGGCCAGGCTGAGCAGTTGGCTGGTCAGGTAAAGCGAGCCGGCCAGATAGCCGGTAACAGCGAAAATGAGCGAAAGCATGACAAAGATGCCCAGCGGAGCCTTGATGTCGGCCTGGTCGAGCATCTTGTCCATGCGTCGGCTCCAGGCTTGTCGGGCCAGGAGCACATCGAGCCAGCGCAGGCCGCTTAATTCATGCTTCTTGACGAGATCGGCCGAATCCAGGCCCAGGCCCTCCCCCCGGGTCACCTGATCCACGCGGCGGGCGATCACCTTGCCGGAAGTGTCCGTGAGGCGTCCGATGAGCACCACCACGGCCACGGCCAGATAGACCAGGGACAACAGCAGGGCCAGGGACAGGATGTTCGGCAGCCCGGGAGTCATGGTCGCCCCGGGAGCCGGGCCGGGCCGGCGGACGTTTGGATTGGGGCGCGCTCCATGATTCCTAGACCTCCACCACGTTTCGTGGATCAAAAACCCCGTCAGGCAGACGCAGGCCCTTGGCCTCGAAGCGCGCGGCGAACTTGGGCCGGATGCCCCGGGCCATAAAGACGCCCTTGACCTTGCCGTCGGCCGTGACCCCGCGTTGCTCGAAGGCAAATATCTCCTGCATGGTGATGACGTCGCCTTCCATGCCGGTGAGTTCCTGGAAGCTGACGAGCTTGCGGCTGCCGTCGGAGAAGCGCGAAATCTGGACGATGACGTCCACGGCCGAGGCAATGTAGCGCTTGAGCGACAGGGCCGAGATGTTGAGTCCGGCCATGGCGACCAGGGTCTCCAGGCGCATGAGGGCGTCACGGGGGGTGTTGGCGTGCAGGGTGGCCAGGGAGCCGTCGTGGCCGGTGTTCATGGCTTGCAGCATGTCCAGGGCCTCGGCGCCGCGCACCTCGCCGACGATGATGCGGTCGGGGCGCATACGCAGGCAGTTGCGCACCAGATCGCGCTGGGTCACCTCGCCCCGGCCTTCGATGTTGGGCGGGCGCGATTCCAGGCGCACCACGTGCTCCTGCTTGAGCTGGAGTTCGGCGGCGTCTTCCACGGTGACGATGCGTTCGTCGTGGGGAATAAAGCCCGACAGACAGTTGAGCATGGTGGTCTTGCCGGTGCCGGTGCCGCCGGAGATAAGGATATTGAGCCGGGCCAGGACGATGCCCCGCAGCAGGTCGGCGATGTCGCGGGTCATGGCCTTGAAGCGGATCAAGTCCTCAATGGTGAGCTTGTCCTTGGAAAATTTGCGGATGGACAGCGCCGGCCCGTCGATGGCCAGGGGCGGAATGATGGCGTTGACGCGCGAGCCGTCGGGAAGCCTGGCGTCCACCATGGGCGAGGATTCGTCCACCCGCCGGCCGACGCGGGAGACGATGCGGTCGATGATCTTTTTTAAGTGGTCGTTGTCCTTGAAGCGTGATTCGGTCAGGACCAGTTTGCCGCTGCGCTCCACGTAGATCTGGCGATAGGAGTTGACCAGGATGTCGTTGATGCTCTGGTCCTTGAGAAAGGGCTCCAGGGGGCCAAGGCCCAGCATCTCGTCCTTGACTTCGGTGATGAGGCGGTCGCGCTCGGACTGGTTGAGCGGCGTCTGATAGAACTCGTCGCGAAGCAGCCGCTCGACGATCTTGCTGATCTCGCCGCCAAGAGCCGATTCCTCCAGGGTGTCCAGGAGGGTGAGGTCGATCAGATCGATGAGCCGGTCGTGGGTGCGGGTCTTGATCTCGTAGTATTCCTGCGAAATCGGGCCGGATGTTTCCCGCCGCTCCGGAACCGGAGCCTGGGCACGGGGCATCTGGTGGCGCATCAAAGGCGGGCGGCCGCGTTCCATGCCAAATCTCCTTCACTGCCGCCTGAGGCGGCGGTCATGACCGTCCGCGTAAAAACTTGAGTCCAAACAGTGGTTTCTTGGCTTCCTGGGCCGGACTTGCCGGGGACAGGGCGACGGCCAAGTCGCCAAGAGCCCGGGTGACCGGGGCCTTGGGCGCGGTCTCAAGCAGGGTCTTTCCCTGGTTGATGGCCGACAAGGTGGTCTTGTAGTCGTTGGGCACGCGCCAGAAGACCGGCAATCCCAGGGCCTTTTCCATGTCCTCCACCACCAGGTCGCTTTCTTCCAGATGGCGGTTGACCACGATCTTGAGCTTGTCTTCCAGGCCGGCCTCGGCGTGGCGCACGTTGTCGAGGAACCGGCGCACGTTGGCCAGACAAGGCAGGTTTTGCACCGAGACCAGGACGATGGCGTCGGAGATGTCCATGACCTTGAGGGTGATCTCGTCGAGATACATGCCGAGGTCGATGACCACGGTGTCGAAGACCTGGCGCATGAGCTCAAGGAGCTTGGAGATGTTCTCCGGGGTGGCCATCTGGAGGTCGTCCAGGCGGCTTGGCGGGGCCAGCAGGTAGAGCCCGGAGGGATGGCGCGACATGACGCTCATGAGATAGGTGGCGTCCAGACGGCTGATGTTGCCGAGCACTTCGCCCCAATGGTATTTGGGGGCGAGGTCGAGAAAGAGCTGGGCCTCGCCGAAAGGCAGGTTCATGTCCATGAGGGCCACCGAGGCCCCGTCCCTGTGGGTCTGGCAGGCGGCGGCCAAGTTGACGGCCAACGACGTGGTGCCCACTCCGCCCTTGGCCCCGAAGATGTTGATGATGCGGCCCTGCTTGCTGCGCCTTGGCCCCCGCACCGACTCCCGGCGCTCCTTGAAGCGCCAAAGGGCCATACGCACCTCTTCATGGTCCAAGGGCTGGGGAAAAAACTCGCGCACGCCCTGGCGCATGAGCCGCATGAGCACCTCGGCGTCGTAGCCCGGGGCGGTGAGAAACACCTCCCGGTCGCCGCGCCGGGCCACCATCTCGGCCACGGCCTCCAGTTCGGCCTCGTCGCCTTCGGCCAGCTCGCGCACGAGCAGGTCGGCGTACTCTTCTCCGGCCCCGAGCACCTCGAAATCGCCGTCCTCGGACAGGCATTCCTCGAAGGCCCCCCGGGCGGCCGAAGGAGCCATATCGAGAATCACGGTGAGCTTGTCGCGCATGGGTCGTTCCCTTGAGGCTGCGGCCTCACTTCTGCTGCAGGAAAGCCTCGAAGCCGCCTGAGCCCTGCTTCTTTTCTTCCGGAGCCTGCTTTTCCAGACGGTCGTAGGCCAGGACCGCGCGCGTGCCGCCCATGGAGTCCACGGGTCGGTCGTCCGCCACGGCCGGAGCGATCTTCTGGGCCTCGAAGACCGTGTGATAGGCCTTGCCGTAATCCCAGCCGATGTTCTCCTTCTCGGCCTGACAGCCGGTCAGGGCGCCGGTCAGCAGGCCGGCCAGGGCCGCCGCCACGATCCATAACATGTTTCGCATGGCTTGCTCCATCCCGTTTGCAATGATTGGTCCAGGCTTGTGGGCTCGCATCGCATCCTCGGGAAAGGGTTGCTGACGGTTTTCCGCCGACGCCGCGCGTTTCGCAAGGTCGGCCGGTTTCGCGGCAAAGCCGGCTAATACCCCGGGGTTTCGGGCGGCCTTGCGGCGGCCAAAGGCACGGCATGGCCGAAGTCGCCGTCGATCTCCGCCCCGGTGCGGGTGATGGCTCCGCCCGGCGCGCCGGCGGCGGCCTGGGGACGCTTGACGCCGAGGAAAAACTCCAGGTCGTCTGGCTCGTGGACCCCGTCGGTCGGCAGGATCATGTCCTTTTTGTTGAGCGGCTTGACCAGATGGGCGGTGATGAGGATCACCAGCTCCGACTGGTCCTTCTGGTAGCTCGAACTTTTAAACAGGTTGCCCAGGATCGGGACGTCGCCGATCCAGGGGTACTTGTCCACGGACTCGCGGCCTTCTTCCTTGAGCAGGCCGGCGATGGCGAAGGTCTGGCCGTTTTTGAGCTCCACCGAAGTAGAAGCGCGTCGGGTCAGCACGGCCGGGATCTCGAAGCTGTTGAGCTTGATGGCCCGGGTATAATCGAGGTCGGACACCTCGGGATTGACCTGCAGGCTGATGACGTCGCCGGCGGCCACGGTGGGCGTGAACTTGAGCCCCACGCCAAATTCCTTCCATTCGATGCTGGTGGTGCCAAGGCCCGAGGGCACGGGCACGGGAATCTCGCCGCCGGCCAGGAACTTGGCCGACTGGCCGTTTAAGCACACGAGGTTGGGCTCGGCCAGTATCCGCACCAGCCCGTTTTGCTTGAGCAGGTCAAGGACGGCGGTCATGGTGGTGTTGCCGGCCCCGCCCCAGTTGGTGCTAAAGCGCATGGCGGCGGTGCCTTGGTTCAGCGAGACGGTTTCCTTCTGGTTGGGCTGGTTGAACTCCCGAAACCGCGTCTGGATAGTGGCGCTCTCCGAACTGCTGGAGTTGTCGCTGCCGGTGAACTTGATGGTGCTGTACTTGTAGGTGTTCTGGACGTTGTCGATGTTAAAGACCGACGAGGCCAGGGAGGAAAGCCCGCCGAGCATGGTGTAGCCGAAATTGCCGTCGCCCACGGCGTTTAAGTTGATGCCCATGCGGTTGACCACGGACTTGGACATCTCGGCCACCCGGACTTCGAGCATGACCTGCTGCACGCCGCTGACCGAAAGCAGGTTGAGGACCTTTTTAGGGGCGTAGACCTCGGCCAGGGACAGGGCTTTTTTGAGGCTCTCGGCGTCGCGCACCGTGCCGGACAGGGCAATGGAATCCTGGCTGGCCAGAACCTCGATGCCGGTTTCGCCGGGCAGCACGTCGTGAATCATCTTCTTAAGGCGTGACACGTCCGGGGCCACGTCGAGGTCGTAGACGGCCCGAATCTTGTCGCCCTTGTCCCACAAGGTCAGGTTGGTCAGGCCCGGGGCGCGGCCGGTGACATAGACCTGGCGCGGCGAGAGCAGCACGAAGTCGGCCACGTCGGGCTGGGCCACCGAGACCCGGGCGATGTCGGCGTCGCTTTGCAGGATGACGGACTTGCCAAGGGTGAGCGACAGGCGCGGAGCGGACCGCACGGCCACCGGCGCGACGCCGCCCGGAGCGGCGCCGACCGGAGCGGCCAGAAGCAGGGAAAGCGCGATGGCCAGGACGCGCGCCCACAGGCGCGGCAGGCTGTTACGGCTTGGCATGGCCCTTGTCCTCCGTTTTGATCCCGGTGAGGGTGTCGAGGCGCACACGTTCGCGTTCGGTGCCCCGGATGATTTCCACACTGTAGCCGGCGTCGTCTTCGCTCATGGGTCCGGCGTCGGCCAGAGGCGGCCCGGCCGGCGCGGCGGCGAAGGCTTCGAGGCTTTTGGCCACGTCGGCCCCGGAGGTCGTCACGACGTCGGCGTCGCCGGGGGTACGAAGGGCCAGGTGCAGGCTGCCCATGTCGCTGGCCAGGGCCAGACGCTCGGCTTCCTCGGGCGCAACCATGAGCGTATAGAAATCGGTGTTGGCCAGTTCCTCGCGACCGTCCTTGCCGATCTTGGTCTCGCGTTCGGCGCCGGTGGTGAGGATGGGGATGTTTTCGAGGATGATCTTGTTGACCTTCTCATCGTTCTTGCCGTTGGGCACGGGGTAGGTCACGAGCACGTCCACCCGGCAGCCCGGGGTGACAAGCCCGCCGGAGCCCATGATCTTGCTGCCCTTGATGGTAAAGGCCCGCTTGCCCGGGGCCACCGAGGCGTCCAGGCCGCCGCTGGTCGCGCCCTTGGGCATGAGCTTGTCCGGGGTGATGGGGTCGTCGGGGGAAATGTCGCGGGCGCTGATGCGGCCGTAGGCCTCCTGGACGTCGCGCAAGGCCCCCTGGGGCACGGCGTCGGCGTCAAAGCCCTTGGCCTTGATCATGGAGGCGTCGAGGCGTCCGCCCTTGGGGATGGCCCGGGCGGCCACCACCACTTCGACTTTAGGCGCGGCCGGCGCGACCGACTCGACTTTGGGCGCGCGCGCGGAACTCAGCCATTTGAGGGTCAGGACGCCGGCCGTCAAAGCCAGGATAACGGCCAAGATGATGTGGGGTACGGCCTTGGTTTTCATGCGGGCCTCCGCCTGCTTGCCCCGGGCCTTCGTCGGCGCGGCCGGATCGGGTCTGCCGTGGGAGCGGCGTATAACTTTTTTAAACGCTATGCATGATCCGCCGGGATTGGTCCGTCTTCTCAAACACCAAGGCGTCTGCGAGCAGCGCCCTTTCGCCGCGGCAAGGCCCGTCCGGCCCCGTCTTCCGGGCCTTTGGCCGGCCAGACGCCTGTTGCGGCATCGGGGAATGAGCAAGAAGCCTGCCAAGCAAACGAAACGGCCGCCGGAAGGACTTCCGGCGGCCGCTTGCGGCAAAGGGCGATGGCGTATCGGGAGGCGTCGGGATTAACCGGCAACGCCCGTCAGGACAGCGGGGATCAAATCTAGGTCAACGACTGGGGCGCAACGCCTGACAGCCTTCTTCAGGCGCAAGCGGACAGGGATCATCCCCCCAACCGCCCGCCGCCCTCGTTTACAAACTTTCTCCAGGAGGGGGGGGCGGGGGCCTCAGGCCCCCGGCCGCCGGAGGCATTCTTCCGTCTTTTCCTGTCGCCGTGTCATCATCCCCCGGCGTATTCGGACGGGTCGATGCGGTGTTTTTGCAGCTTGTTCCAGAGATTTTTGGGGCTGACGCCGAGGCTTCGGGCGGCGTCCTTTTGCACGCCGCCGGCCTTGCGCAGGGCGGTCAGGATCATGTTGCGCTCCATGTCCTGGAGGGTGTCGCGCAGGTTGCCGGCCATGGGGCACGGGCCTTCGGAGGAGGCCTCGGGGGCGGGGCGGCGCGCGGCCCCGTCCAGGGCCCGGCCGATCTCCACGGCGGTGAGCACCTCGCCGGAACTCATGATGGCGGCCCGCTCCAGCAGATTGGCCAGCTGGCGGACGTTGCCCGGCCAGTCGTAGTCGAAAAGGAGTTGCATCCCTTCCCGGGAGACGCCGCGCAAATTGATGCCGACCCGGGGGCCGATGCGCTCCAAGAAATGGCCAACCAAAAGGGGCAGATCCTCCTTGCGCTCCCGCAGGGGCGGCAGGGGGATGGCGGCGACGCTCAGGCGGTAATACAGGTCGGCCCGAAACAGTTTTTGCTCGACCAGGGATTGCAGTTCCTGGTTGGTGGCGGCGATGATGCGGATGTCGATGTCAATGGGCTTGCCGCCGCCTACCCGTTCGATCTGCTTCTGCTCCACGGCCCGCAGGAGCTTGGGCTGGAGGAAAAGCGGCATGTCGCCGATTTCGTCGAGCATGATGGTGCCGTGGTCGGCCAGCTCGAACTTGCCTTTCTTGAGGCCAACCGCTCCGGTAAAAGCCCCCTTCTCGTGGCCAAACAGCTCGGATTCCAGGAGGTTTTCCGGGATGGCGGCACAGTTGACCTTGACAAAGGGCGCATCGGCCCGCTTGCTCAAGGCCTGGATGGCGTCAGCCACGACTTCCTTGCCGCAGCCCGACTCGCCGGTGACGAGCACCGTGGAATCCAGCGGGGCCACCCGGCGCACCATGTCCACCACGGCGCGCATGGGCGGCGACTGGCCGACAATGGTCGGCCCGCGCCCGGCGGCCACCACGGACTTCAACCGCCGCAATTCGGTCAGAAGCGTCCGCCGTTCCAGGGCGCGGCGGATGACCACTTCCATTTCGGCCAGGGAAAACGGCTTGGCAAAAAAGTCGTAGGCCCCCAGGCGTACGGCGTCCAAGGCCTTTTCCCGGGCCGAATAGCCGGACATGACGATGACTTCGCTGTCCGGAGCGGCTTCCTTGAGCTTGGAGAGGCCCTCGATGCCGTCCATGCCGGGCAGCATGACGTCGGTGAGGACCAGATCAAAGGCCTCGGCCTTGACCCGGGCCACGCCTTCCTCGGCCGTGCCCACGCCCACGGGGGCAAAGCCCTTGGCGGCCAGGGCCTCGCACAGCATTTCCCTGAAGGCGGCGTCGTCGTCGATAACCAGGATTCGGGCGGACATCAGCGCTCCGGGGGGCTTGGGGGCGCCATCATGGCGGCCCCTGGTGGTCCGGGAAAAAACTCCGCATGGTTTCGGCCAGGCGCTCTTCCATGTCCGGCACAAGGCCGGCCAGGGACTCGCCGGTCAGGCCCAGGGCGGCCCAGGCGGCCGGGTCCGCGGGAGGCAGGCGACGGTTGCCGCTGCCGCCCCAGCCCATGGCCGTGGCCACCACGTCGGCCAGATGGATGACGGCCGGCTCGTCAATGATAAAGGGGTCATCAAGATCGTGGTGGTAGCGCACCATCTTTTCGAGGTTGGCCGGGAACTGCCATTTCTGGAGCAGATGGCCGCCCAGGGCGGCATGGTCGAAGCCCAGCACTTCGCGTTCGGCCAGATGGAGCGGGCAGGCTTCGGCCTCGGCCCGGCGCATGGCCGCGGCCATGTGGGCCGGGGCCTGCTTGAAGGCGATGATGCGGCCGATGTCGTGGAGCAGGCCGGCCACGAAGGCGGTCTCGGCATTGACCAGTCCTGTGGCTCCGGCAATGGCCCGGGCGGCGGCGGCGCAGCCCACGCTGTGCTCCCAGAAAAGCCGCATGTTGACCCATTTCTGGGGAATGTCCTGAAAAAGCGGCAACACGGACACGCCCAAGGCCAGGGTGGCGAGCTGGCGCGTCCCGACCACAGCCACGGCCCGGGGCAGGCTGTCGACCTTGGACGGGAATCGACCGCGCATGGCCCGCATGGTGCGGGCGTAATAGGAGCTGTTGACCAGGCGCAGGAGCTTGGCGGCCAGGGACGGGTCGTGCTTGATGCTTTCGGCCGCGTCCTCGACGGTGCTGGCCGGATTGCCCAGCACTTCGCTGATGCGCAGGTAGACTTCCGGGGGCGAGACGAGCTGGGGTTCGTCGCGCAAGAGCGCGTCCATGGAGAGGTGGCCCGGGACGGATTCGACCATGCGCCAGGAACGGTCCTCGCCGCCCTCCCCGGTCGGGACGCCCTCGGCCAACCGCCGCCGGACCTCGCGGTCCAGGGCCAGCCGAAACAGCACGTCGCACGGAGAAGCATCCAGGGCGCAGCAGGCAAAGCGCTCGCGCACGGCAGCCTCAGCCGCTTCCAGCACGTCGGCCCGGCCCTCGGCGGGAGCCGGCGCGTCGGCATCGGCCGGCGCAGCGGCGGCGGCGCTCTCCCCGGCCACCTGGACCTCGGCCAGATTCCAGGCCATCAGGGACTTGAGATGCCCGGAGTCGAGCACCGTGCCCCGGGGCATAAGAAACCGGCCGCCCGGGGTGAGGACGTCATCGGCCAGGACCATGCCTGGAGAAAGTTCGGTAACCGCGCGTCTGACCATGGCCTCCCGCCGTCGCCTGCCCGGCGGTCGCCCTCCCGGCCGGCTGGCCTGCGAGCCTCCGCCGTTTCAGGCATTTTCCGCCAGTGATCGCGCAATCATACGGGTTTGCGACAGGCTGTCAAGAAAGCCGGGCAGGCGTGTGGGCGACCTTGGCCGGTTGGCCGCCCATCTCGATGACCAGACGTGGCGGCTGGTTGGAGAGGGCCGGTTCCTGGCGGACGACGCCGCCGTTTTCGTTGAGAAAGTTGATGCCGGCGGCCACCGGTCCGACATCGCCGCCCGGCAGGGTCGCTCCTTCGATGACCAGGATGGCCCGACCATCGGGGGCGGGGTAAAGGCGCACGGTCACGGCCCCCACGGCGGCGTCCAGGGCATGCCGGGCCAGAGCGGCCAGGGCGGCCAGGAAGGGTTGCTTGCGCGTGCGGATGCAAAGGCCGACGACCAGCTCGCGGGCCACGGGGTCGCTGCCGGCGGCCCGGGGCATGCGGTCGAGGATGGCGGCCAATTCCTCATCCAGGCGCACATCCTGAAGATAGGGCTCACGCTTGCCCCGTCGCTCGAATTCGCCGCGATGGCGTTCCAGGTCGGCGGCCATGCGATCCTTGAGCTCGGCCACGGCGGCCACCCCGGCGGCGAGCCGGGGCATGGCTCGGTCAAGCAAGGTCTGTCGCAGCGCTTCGAGGTCGGTCGCCGCCTGGGCAGCCTCGCCCCGGCGCAGACCATCGACCACGGCGGCAAAGGCGGCGTCCAGGCGCGGCGCGGCGGCAAGCGCTCGCGAAAGGCGCAAGAGTTCCAGGTCCATGGCCGAGATGGCGTTGCCCACGCCATGCAGGTAGTCTCCAGCGGCCTCCACCTGGCCGGCGGCATAGGCGGCGTCGGCCTCGGTCTCGGCCAGACGTTCCCGCAGCCTGGACTCGCGAAGAGCCCGGGTGCGGGTGCGCAGCAGATCCGTGCGTCGGGCCATGCGTTGGGAGAGCGCGGCATGGGCCAGGAACAGCGCGGCCTCGGCCTGACGGCGGCGACGGCCGTCCCGGGCGGCCAGCACGGACAGCCCCAGGCCGCCGACGCTCAAAAGCCCCATGACCAGGCGCATGAGCTGGATGCGCGAGCCGACCGCCGGCGAACTGGCGGCCAACGGCTGGATCACGCTTTCGTAGTCCATGACCACGGTCCAGCCGATGATGATGCAGATGGCCGCCGCCAGGGGCAGAAGCATGTCGGCCTCGTTCAGGCCGAGCCCGGACCTGGGGCGCTGTTCGGGGGCGGGATCGGATGGTGTCGGCATGGTTTCCTCCTGGCAGGAATCGTGCCGGATGCGGACACGGGACCGAACGGCTGGCGGATTCACGGCCACCGGACGGTTTCGTTCGACGGCAAGCGCCGTCAAACGCCCCGGGGAATCGTAGCGCGCAAGCGCGCTCCACGACAAATGGAGCGCGCCTGCGGTCTATTCAGGCAGGGAAATACCGAAATCCATGCTGCCAAAGGAGTCGATATTGTCTTCCATGCCGCTGCCCTCGGCGTTTTCTTCCGCGACCCGGGGGGCGGCGGGCTTGGACTTGCGACGGCGGCGGGCGATGATCTCCTTTAAGAGTTCGTCGCGGCCCATGTAGCAGTCCAGGCACATGTCCTCGCGGGGGCTGAACTCCGAGGAACGCTTGCGCAGGTTGCAGACGCGGCACAAGCGGTGGTCGGCCACGGCCACGGTCGGCTCGTCCTCGTCCTCGTCCTCGGCGAAAACTTCCTCCGGGGCGTCGACGATCTCCTCGTCGGCATCCACGGGATGTTCACGTTCCCGCTCGCGTTCCCGCTCCTTGCGCACGGGCTTTTCCTTGCGCGCCTTAGCCGCAGCCGGACGCTCGGGAGCGGGCTCGTCGCCGGCATCGGCCTCGATACGCAAGTTGTAGGGGCCCTTGCGGGTACGAAGCGTCAGTTCAGCGGCGAGCAACTCCGGGAAAAGCTCGGCGAAAATCCGCACCAGTTGGAACTTCTTGTCCACACCCTTGCGGCGCACCCGGATATAGGCCCGGTTGCCCTGCACCGTGGGCCAGATGGCCTTGTCCAGGTTGGCCTGGCCTTCCTGCAGGAATCGGCCTTCGACCACGAAGCCTTCCTCGCAGATGAAATAGTCCGTTCCGGGCTCGCAGTGGAAATAGTCCGCTTCCGGGGGTATTTTCTTCCAAACCAAAGCCGCTTCCTCATCCGGCCGCGCGCGGCGGCCCTGTTAGAATCCCAGATCCTGATTGATCAGGACCACCGTGACGCGTCCCCGGGGGAAGCACTTCTCGGTGATAGTCCACACGTTGCAAATACGCTGCGGGCTGCCGCAATCCTGGCAATGGGCGGTGGCCACGCAGGGCGTTTTCTTGGACAGACGCAGGGCGTTGACCGGGGCGGCGTAATTTTTCACGCGCGCCATCCCCGAGGCCACGTCGGGCACGATCTTGTTGCGCCCCATGAGCACCACGACGTGCCGGGGGCCGAAATTAATGGCACAGGCCCGGTTGCCGATCATGTCGAGATTGACGAGCTTGCCGTCCTCGCTGACGGCGTTGGAGCCGGTGACGAAGAGGTCGGCCAAAAGCGCCTGGCGACGGCGTTCGTACATTTCCTCGGCCGCAATCGCATGGTCCAGGGTGTTTATGATGGACAATTCCGGCCGGGCGGCCAAAAGCGCCGGCAGGCCGGTGGCGGCCAGGGTCAAGGAGCCGCCGTAGGACACGACCTTGGGCGAAACGGCCGGCAGCACGTCATTGATGACGACCTTGGCCGCTTCTTCGGCGTCGGCCACGACGTGGACGAGAAAATGATTGTCCGAAAGGGCTTTGGCCGTGTCGGCCAGGCGTTTTTCGAAGTAGGCGTTAACAGGAGCCAACATGCCGCCTCCTTTGCCGCCCACGCGGCGGCGAAGCCCTTTTAATCGCGTCGCCCAAAAAAGCAAGGCATGGAATGGTCAGGGGTAGAGATTGCGCAGCTCATCCAAAAACTGGGGCAAGGTGGCGTCGCGCCGGTTCTTGCGCACCACAACCCAAACGCCCCAGGATATTGGGATGTTACGGTTCTTGCGTTCCGCGTAAAAGGCGTCGAGTCCGCTGACGATGCGCCCGGCCGGCATGTCCGCGAAATAGGCGTCGGACTGGCGCATGATGCTGTCCATGATCTCGGAACAGATGGTGTACTCGTTTTTGAGCGTGATGCCGAGGATGTTCTCGTTGAGGTTGAAGCCGTCGAAGATGCCCAGCACCAGATCGGTCTTCTGCTCCCGAGACAGGCCCGACCAGTAGCCCCCGGCCCGTCGCTGGGCCTCTGCCGCCAGCCCCGGCGCGTCGCCAAGGGCCAGCCCGGCCAGCAACAGGACCAACACTAGGCGTGCCGCCGCCCATCCGCAGTAACGACCAAGCCCCATCATCGCACCTCGGTCCCGCTCGCGCACTGTTTCATGCTGTTGCTTGTAGAACAACAGGTGCGCCGTTTCAACGGGTTGGCAAAAAAAACCATGCGCATCAGGTCGAAAGCAGTTCCGGCGGCAGATGGTCGGTGACCACCGGCCCCAGCACCGGCGCTCGCCGGGAAAGCCCGATCACCACCATGGCCGCGTTGGGAATGGCCACGGCCTGGCGAAAAGCCCGAAACCGGAACATGGCTTCCTCCACGCCCAGCCGGCCGCAGAGGACGCGCAACATCACCCCGCGCAGGAACTGGCCGTGGGTGAATACCGCCACATGGCCGCTGGCCTCGGCCATGCGGTCGAGAAAGGCTTCCACCCGGTCCCAGAAGCCAAGAAACGATTCGGCGCCCTCGCCGTCCCGATACATGGGGTCCAACCGCTCCCAGTAACGCTCCACAGCCTCGTGGCGGTCGGCCCGACGGGTGCCGGCGTAGCGGAAGGGGGCGAGGTAGGTGAACTCCTGCACCGGCCACACGGCCACGGGCACGTCGGGAAAGCGCTCGCAAAGGGGCATGGCCGTCTGCACGGCCCGGTCGAAGGAGGAAAAGACGATGCGCCGTGGCGGCTTGTTGAAGCAGGAGGCGACCAGGGCGGCCTGGGCATGGCCAAGGCCGGTCAAAGGGATGGTGTCGGGGTATTCGGTCACTTCACCGGCGTTGGAGGCGCTTTGGCCATGCCGGATGCAGCGGATGACGGTCATGGCGTCCCCTTCACGACGATATAGTCGAGATAAAACAGTTTAACGGCCTTGGGGCTGCCGATGGCCGCGTTGATGTGGGCCAGGAGCTGTGCCCGCAGACGATCCCGACCCTTGGGAGCCAGGAGTTCGGCGGCCGTCTTGCCCCTAAGAAAAAGAAGTATGGATTCGCGCACCTGCAAAGTCGCGGCCGCCTTGGCTCCGAGTTCGTCGGTAAAAAGCACCTCAAAACCCAAACGGAACCGCCCCAGCCCGCCGTTGTCGTCGATATTGACGTCAAAGCCCGGGTAAGTCACCACCCCGCCCCGGACCATCGGCTCCCCCTGGGCCAGCGCCTGGCCGACAAGACCGCAGCACACCAGCCAGAAAACCGCCAGCAGCGGCGTCGCCGCCCGTCTCATTGCCCTGCTCCCCCTCCGGTCAAGATTGCCGACCGCGATTCGGACCGGCCCAGCCGCACGGCCAGTGCCGTGGCGACCAGGGCGGCCGCGACCAGCACGACGGCCGCCGCCCCGAAGCCCCACCGGCCAAGGACCAGCCCGGGCAGATAGGACCCCAGCGCCCCGCCGGAATAGTAAAAGGAAATATAGAGGCCGTTGACAAGCCCCTTGTGTTCGGGCTCGGCGCTGTTGAGCACTCCCGGGGCCACGGAATGGGCCATGAACATGCCCGTGCACAAGACGAAAACGCTGACGAACACCGCCCAGGCCGCCGGCACGGCAAACAGCCCGGCCGCGCCGATGACCACGGCCGCGCCCATGGCCATGGCCC
>JAEZEM010000177.1 GCA_023417745.1 Pseudomonadota bacterium | reverse complement strand
AATGCTCGTGACCACGGCCGCCGTGGTGGCCTGGCCCACGCCCAGGGCGCTGCGGCCGCAGCGCATCCCCCGGTAGCAGCCGGCCATGGCCACCAGCACCCCGAACACCGTGCTGTGCACGAGCCCGATCCAGAAGTTGGCCAGGGGCACCGACTGCCAGGTATGGGTCAGGTACTGGATGGGGTTGATCTTAAGCATGAACACGCCCACCACGAAACCGCCCATGATGCCCATGAGGTCGGCATAGATGCACAAAAGCGGCATCATGAGGACCAGGGCGATCATGCGCGGCATGACGAGAAACTGAGTCGGCGAAAAGCCGAACGTGCGCAGGGCGTCGATCTCCTCGTTGACCTGCATGGTGCCCAGTTCGGCGGCGTAGGCCGCGCCGGTGCGGCCGGCCATGATGATGCCGGTCATGATCGCGCCCATGACCCGCACCATGGCGATGCCGACGATGGTGGAGACGTAAATCTGCGCCCCGAACTGCGACAGCTGGATGGCCCCGACAAAGGCCAGGATGAGGCCGACCAGGAAGCTTATGAGCGAGACGATGCCCAGGGCGTCGATGCTGGCCTGATAAATCAGCGTCGCCAGCTGGGAGCGCTGGAACACCGCCCGCCCCGTGACCAGGGCCCAGGCGGCCAGGGTCACGTCGCCGGTGAAATCGAGCAGGTTTCGTACACCCTGGGCCGCGCCGTAGCCCATGTCGGCCATGCGCTCCAGAAAGGGCGCGCGCGTGGACGTGCGGGCCGCGCCCTGGCGTTCGGGCACCTTGGCGGCCAGGGCCAGCAGGCTCTCCACGCCGGCCGGCAGGGCGCTGGCGTCCACGGCCACGCCGCGCTCCCGGGCCAGGGCGATAATCGCCCGGCACTGGGTAAGAAACAGGCTGTCCCAGCCGGTCACGCCCGAGCCGGCCAGCACGAGCTTTTGGGGCGCGGGAGAAGCGGCCAGGGCCTGACGCACCGCCTCGATGTCGGGCAAGGTCTGGTCCATGCGCCAGGAACCGGAAAAGGTCAGGGTCACGACGCCGCCGGAGGCGGCGATGTCGCGGCGCGGGGCGTCGGCCCGGGGTGGGGCGGCCGGGCGTGTCATGACGGGAAGTTGGCGTGGCGCATGGGCGGTCCGAAATTGACGGGTTTAATCCGGCCATGGGCCGGACGGGGCACACCATGCCCCCGGCCGGCCCGAATGCCAAGCGTCATTTTTGCTTCGGGTACAGCCGGTTGCACTGCTGCTCGCACAGATTGCCGCCGTGGTTGAGCATGTAAAAGCAGTTGCGGCCCAGGTATTTGTTGTTCTGGTCGATGAAAATCTTGTTGCAGGCCGACCGGCAGGCCTCGACGTCAGTATAATCCGTCTTGAACACTTCCTGGAACGTCTGGCAAATTTCCAGATCCGAATCGCAGGGATCAGGGCCAAAGGGCATGATGCAGTTGCCGTAGAAGACGGAGTCGGAATACGGCTTCACCTGCGTCGGCGTGCAGGCCGTCATCAGGCAAAAAAACGTTATGGCGGCAAGGCAGGCAAGGCGGCGGGTCATGGCGTCCTCCGTCGAAATGGCGGTTGGCGGCCCGTGGGCCTGTCGATTCCCTAGCACAAAGCAGTGATCATAGGCCAGCCCAAGCCCGGGCGCAGCGGTCAGCGGCCGGCCAAGAGAGCGAAAATCCGCTGGCCGTAGAGCATCTGGATCATGCCGCCCAAACACAAAAACGGGCCAAAGGGAATGGGCATCTGCCGGTCCTTGCCCCGGCCCAGCACATAGTAGGGACTGGCGACCAGGGCGGCCAGGCTCCCCATGAGCACGGCGTAAGGCAGCCCCAGCCCGCCCACGGCCCCGCCGATGGACAGCATGAGTTTGACGTCGCCCCCGCCCAGGCCGTCCACGCCCTTGGCCGTGCGGTAGGCGGCGGCCAGCAGCCAAAAGACGCCAAAGCCCAGAGCCGCGCCCACGCCGGCCAGGACCGGCCCGATGGCCGGGTCCAGGACTCCCAGGGCGACGCCGAGCACGGCCGCCGGATAGGTGAGATAATTGGGCAGCAGATAGACCGCGAAATCGATGCCCGAAGCGATGATGAAAAGCCCGCCCAAGGCGAGGTAACCCAGGAAAAACCAGCTCGGCCCGAAATGCAGGGCGCACAGCACGGCCCAGGCCGCCGAGGCCAGCTCAATGAGCGGATAGAGCGGCGAAATGGGCTTGCGACAGGCCGCGCAACGCCCCCGCAGCAGCAGATAGCTCACCACGGGCACAAGCTCCCAAGGCCGCAGCCGATGGCCGCATTCCGGGCAGTGGGACGGCGGCGACACGATGGAGGTCTCGCGGATGCCCCGGGAGACGCACACCGAATAAAAGCTCCCCAGCACCAGCCCCAAGAGGGCGGCCACGGCCGGAAACGCATACGGAAAAAGGGCAATGTCGATGGCGGCGGTCATCAGCCTCTTGTGTCTGTCCGCCCGCCCCGCGTCAAGGGAAAGCCCGTCGACCATGGACAGGACGCCCCGGCCGACGTAGAAAT
>JAEZEM010000142.1 GCA_023417745.1 Pseudomonadota bacterium | reverse complement strand
GGTCCAAGCCGGAGCAAGCGCTGTCGACGGCCGCTCCCGGCGCCTCCCGGCAGCCGCGTCAGCCGGCGAAACCGGCGGCGCGGGTTGGGAGACATCCCGCCCGTTACTGCTGCGGGGTCTCGGCGGCGTAGCGCCGCAGTTTGGCGGTCACGTTGTCCTCGACCCAGTGTCCGTCCCACCACTCAATGGGAATGACGGGCTGGCCCGAGAGATAGACCGCGAAATGCACCTGATCGCCCGGGGTCAGGCCCGTGGTCCCGGTCGTGCCCAGGAGGTCGCCCTTTTTGAGCACGTCGCCGACCTTGACGGCGATGGAGCCGAGGTTGGCGTAGACCGTCAAAAGGCCCAGGCCGTGGTCCATGACCACAGTGTTGCCGTAGACGCCCAAGGGGCCGGCGAAGACCACGTCCCCGGCGTTGGCGGCCGGAACTTGCGCTCCGGGCACCGAAGCCAAGCCGATGCCGTCGCTCAAGTCCCGCCCGATCTCCTGGCCCTTGTACGTAGAGATGCGGTCGGCCCCAAACGAGCCGCGCACCACCGACCGAGGCAGGTAGATAAAGCCGCCGTCCCACAGGGGCGCGGGGCCGGACTTGGCCGATAGCGACCCGATGAAGGCGGCGTTTTGTCGGCGCAACTCGGTGTTTAACTTTTTAAATCGTTCCACCGGATCGCGCTCCTGGGGGAACAGGGCGGCGAAAGCCGGCAGGCGGGCGGCCAAAAACTCGTCGGTGATCTCGACCCGTTCCTCGCGAAACCGCCGTTTGATGGCCATATTGACGAAAAATCCGGTTTTTTCGTTGCCGGCGGCGTCCTCCACAAAGAGCCTGGGCTTGTAGGCGTCGGCATCGAGGTCGCTCGGGAAGGCGAACAGGCAGGCGTATTGGCCGCTTTTTTGCTTGTAGCCCGGGAAGAACCGATCGCCCACCATCACGCCGCTGCGCGCCACGTCTTTATTCACTTCATAGACGACCAGCCCGGCTCCGCCCTGACGCATGTAGTGCGCCGGGGTCAGGGCCTTGATGGCGGGAGGCACGGGATCAAGGAGCATGCGCTTGTTGACCCGGGCGGCGTTGCCGGCCCCGAGGTTGGCGTGGGAACCGTCGTGGGCGGCGATCTGGATTTCAAAGGCCCCGCCGCGCAGTTCCGAGTGTTCCAAGCTGAAGTGTTCGCTGACCTGGTCGCGGGGCGGGTCGTAGACCCGGCGCAGCACGTCGGTGCGGCGCTGGCCCTGGGCCACGGTGACGATGAGCGACCGGATGCCGGACTGGTCGTCGGAGGCGGTGACCACGAAGGGACGCTTGAGCGAGGCGGCCTCGGCCTGGGGCGAAAGCGTCACCTGCGGTTTTTCGGCGTCCTTGAGGAACAGATGATAGCCGGCGAACCCGGCGACGATAACCGGCGAGGCCAGGAGTCCAAGGGCCAGGAGCCAGAAGGCCGGCCCCATTTTCCCGCTTTTTTTAAACGGCTTTAAAATGCGCATGGTGCAAGTATCCCCTGTCGCCGCAGTGGCGACACTATAGGCGAGGCCGGCCGACCGGGCAAGCCGTCCGGCGCCGAAACGGAGTTTGCATGGCTGACGACGAAAAAACGACAACCGCGACGCCGTCGACCAAGGGCGGCCTTTGCATGGCGGCGGCCACGGCCGCCCTGGCCGTGTCGGCCCTGGCGATCAGCCAGGCCGGCGACTGGCTGCGCCGGGCCACGGGCGAACTGCGCCACGAAACCGTGCTCATGGCCCAGGACGCGGCCATGGCCCGGGCCGAGGCGGCCATGGCCGCCGGGCTTTTCGCCATCGAACCCGAGGAGCGCCGCCGGCTGCGCCTGACGGCCACGGCCTATTGCCCGGACTGCCTTGACGACGACGGACCGCAGCTTTCGGCCTCGGGCGCGCCGGTGCGGGCCGGAAGGACGGTTGCCGTCTCCCGCGATCTGCGCCGCCTGCTTGGCCGCAAGGTCTATATCGAAGGCGTGGGCGTGCGGGTGGTGGAAGACCTCATGCACCCCCGCCATGCCGGCCGACTGGACCTGTGCCTGCCAAGCAGGCGCCAGGCCGTGGATTTCGGCGTGCAAACCCTTGAAGTGGTGATCCTCGACTGAAGCCGGCCGTCCCATCCCCTTCCCGGGCCGGCCGGCTCCCCTTTCGCCCTCGTCCCCGCTTTCAGTAGGCCCCGCGCATGCTGCACACCACCGGGATGGTGCGCAGCAAAATCTTCAGGTCCAGGGCCACCGACCAGGTGTCCACGTACTCGATGTCCAGCTCCATCATGCGTTCAAAGCTCGTGGAGTTGCGCCCGCTTATCTGCCACAAGCAGGTGATGCCCGGCTTTACGCCAAACCGCCGGCGCGGCCAGGTCTTTTCGATGCGCTCCACGTCGCGCAGGGGCAGCGGCCGGGGACCGACCAGGCTCATGTCGCCGCGAAGGACGTTGACCAGCTGGGGCAGCTCGTCAATGCTCGTGCGCCGCAAAAGCCGGCCCAAGGGGGTGATGCGCGGGTCGTTCTTGATTTTGAAAAGCGCCCCGTCCATCTCGTTTTGGGCTTCGAGCTCTTCCTGCATCTCTGGAGCGTTCTCCACCATGGTGCGGAACTTGTAGAACATGAACCGCCGCTTCCCCAAGCCCACCCGCTCCTGGGCGAAAATGGCCGACCCGGGGGAGGAAAGCCGCACCAGCGCCCAGGTCAGAGCCAGAAGCGGCGACAGCGCAACCAGGGCGGTCAGGGAAACGGACACATCCAGCAAGCGCTTGAGAATGCGCTCGCGTTCATCGGCCAAGCTGCTCGACAAGGTGGCCACCACCTCGCCGCCATGGCTGCCCGGCCGGCTGTGGGGGTTGTTGAGGTCAAACAGCCGAGCCACCACCGTGGCCGTGACGCCCTGCTCCTCGCAGGCCGTCACCAGCCTCGTGCCCAGGCGGCTTAACCGTTCCAGCGGCAGGCAGATCACAACCTCGTCCACCACATGCTCGCGCAGATAGTCGGCCAGCGCATCGAACCGACAGACCAGACGCGCCGCTTCAGGTCCTGCCCCGGCGGGCGCCGCCTCCCAGCCGTCGGCCACGAAACCCATGAAACGCCGGCCCTGTTCGGGATGGGCCAGCATCTCCCGGGCGATCTCCTGGGCCCGGTCCCCGGTTCCCGCCACCAGCACGCGACGGCGCAGGAGGCCCTGGGCTTCGCCCATAAAAAGCAGCCGGCGCAAGGCCAGGCGCGAGGCCACGCAGCCCAAAGCCGCCGTCAGCCAAAAGGCGGCCAGGAAAACCGGCGTGGCCAGGGGCGGACGCAAGGCGGCCGCGCCTAAAAGCAAGACCATGACCACGCCGGTGACGGACTTGACCACCTGCTTGACGGCCAGGCGGCGGTCATACAGGGCGGTTTCGGTGTAGACGCCGAAAAACGGAAAAATGATCAGGGCGGCGGCCAGGACGCCGAGCAGCAGCCCCAGGCTTCCCAGGTCCAGGTGGAGATGGGCGGCGCTGGCCGTTTCCGGGGAAAAGGCCGTGGAGACCGCCGCCGCGACAACGAGCGACAGCGCGGCCAGGGCCAGATCAAGGGCGCGAAGCCAGGTGATGGCTCCCTGTCTTGAGGCGAAGGGCAAGGGGTTCCCCCAGCGGTTGCGGCTCGGCCACGGCGGCCGGGCCAGTCGTGACGCGCGGTCCCAAAACGGCCCGACCCCGCGCAGCCATCAAGGCTACTCCAACCGCCGGGAGAAATGCAACCTCCGGGCCATTTTCACGTCTCGACCGTCCCCCCTCGGATTTCTTGAAGACGACGAGCCCCGCGCCTGATTGCGCAACGGCCTGGTGATGGCCGCAAAACCGCACCGCGCCCTGTCCAAAGGCTTGGCATCCTGTCGCGTCCAGGCGAGAAGCTTCGGGCTTTCGCGGACAAAAGCCTAAAATTTTTATTTATTCTGAGCAATATCCCTGCATCTGCCAAGAAACGAGCTCCTAGGGCACCAGCAGCACCTTGACGTCGCAAACGTTGGTGTTGGTCGGGCCGGTCTTGAGCAGCCGGCCCACGGCCTCGAAATAGTGGTAGGCGTCGTTGGCCGCCAGATAGGCCCGGGGATCAAGGCCCAGACCCTGGCCCTGGCGCAGGATGGCCAGGCTGGCAAACGCCCCGGTGGCGTCGGTTGGGCCGTCGGAACCGTCGGTGGAGGCGGCCAGGAACACGGCTTCCTCGACGTTGCGGGGTTCCCCGGCCAACCCGGCCAGAAAGGCCAGGGCCATTTCCTGGTTGCGCCCGCCCTTGCCCGGGCCGCGCAGGGTCACGGTGGTCTCGCCCCCGGCGATAAGGCAGGCCGGCCGGGGCAGCGGCATGGCGTATTCGGCGATGTCCTTGGCCACGCCGAGAAACAGATTGGCCATCTCGCGCGATTCGCCGGCCAGATGCGAGGTCAGGACCAGGGTGGCGTAGCCCAGAGCGGCGGCCTTGTCCCGGGCGGCCAGCAAGGCCTGGCAGTTGGTGCCGATGAGCACCGTGCGCACGTGCTCGAACACCGGGTCCCCGGCCTTGGGCGTTTCCGGGGCGCGCCCGGCGGCCACGGCCGAGAGCGCGGCCAGGACGTTTTCCCCGATCCTCTCCCCCACGCCGTAGCGCTCGACCACGGCCAAGGCGTCGGCCCCGCAGGTGGAATCCGGCACGGTGGGGCCGCTGGCGATGACGTCGAGGTCGTCGCCGACCACGTCGGACAACAGCAGCCCCAGGCAGTGGGCCGGGGCGATGGCCGCGGCCAGACGCCCGCCTTTGACGGCCGAGAGTTTTTTGCGCACGCAGTTGATTTCGTGGATGGACGCGCCGCAGGCGAGCAGCGCCCTGGTCGCGGCCTGCTTGTCGGCCAGGGTCAGGGGCAGGTCGGGCAGATCCAGGGGGGCGGCGAGAATGGCCGAACCGCCGCCGGAGACCAGGACGATGACCAGATCGTCCGAGCCGGCCTGTCGGGCCATGGCCAGGACTTCCCGGGCCGCCGCCTCGCCCCGGGCGTCGGGCACGGGATGGGCCGCCTCCAGGAGCCGGATGCGCGAGAGCGTCTCCAGATAGCCTTCCTTGACGGCCACCACCCCGGCCGTGATCCGCTCCCCGAGAAGGCGTTCCAACCCAAGGGCCATGCGGCCCGAGGCCTTGCCCATGCCGAGAACGAAGATGCGGCGGTAGCGGGCCAGATCGTAGACATGGCACTCGGTTTCGGTGGTCACGCGCAGGACGTCGCCGGTAAGCCGCAGCACGCGCTGCATCATAACCAGGGGATCGACCCGTTCGAGCCCGGCCCGGAAGATGGCCTCGGCGTCGGCAAGGGGATTTCGCATGGGGGGCTCCTTCGCGCCGGCGGGGCGCAGGGTCATGCCCGGGAGTGCCAGGGCCGGCCGGGCCGCGTCAAGCCATGACAAAACGCGGGCAGGCGGGGCATGGCCGGGCGGCAAAAAGCTGTCGGGGATAGCCAAACGCCCCGGGCCGGCGTATTGTGTCCGGCAACGCCGAGGGCAGCAATGTCGCCGGCCAAACCCGCGAGACGCCCATGCCCACGCCCGACCTGAATCTGCTCCCCTTTTCCCGGGCCGCCCTGGGTCCCGAATTCGCTCCGGCCACCCCGGATCAGGACCGGCCGGGCGAACCCGGCCGCTGGATTGTCCTGCGGGAAAACGCCCTGGTGCTGACCGAGCGCAGTTTGGCCCTGCCGGACGGCCGGCTGCCGGTCCCTGGCCCCTTTGCCGTGCCGCCGGTGCTGGTCGGCTTGTGGAACGGCCGCCCCTTGAGAGCCGCCCGGCTGGAGCCCGAAGCCGCCCTGCCGACCGGCTTTGTCCCGATCACCGCCTCCTACCGCTCGCCGCTGCTTGACGAGCGGTTTTCAACCCTGGCCGGCCTGGCCAGGCAAGTGCTTCACTGGCGCGACCGCAGCCGCGTCTGCCCGGCCTGCGGCGGTGCGCCGGCCGGCATTCCCGGCGGCTTCGGGGCGCGCTGCACGGCTTGCACCCGGGAATACTATCCGCGCATCCATCCGGCCGTCATTGTGCTCGTGTCGCGCGGCGACGACTATCTGCTGGTGCGCAAGGCCGGCTGGCCGGCCGGCCAGTACGGGCTGGTGGCCGGATTCGTGGAATTCTCCGAATCCTTCGAGGAGTGCGTGGCCCGGGAAGTAGCCGAGGAAACCGGGCTTGCCGTGGCCGACATCCGCTATCTCGGCAGCCAGAACTGGCCCTTCCCCAGCCAGATCATGGCCGCGTTTGCGGCGAACTGCGTCGGCGGGGAACTCGTGGTCGACCGCACCGAGCTTGAGGACGCGGGCTGGTTTTCCGTCCGCCGCCCACCGGCCGTGCTGCCGCCGAGGGCCAGCATCGCCCGCTGGATGCTCGACCGCCACGCTCCAGAACTGGTCCGCTCCGCCGGCGGCGCATAAAAAGTCCTCCAGACCGGCGGGTTATTTGTTGACAGGGCCGGCGGGCCTTTATATAGGATCAATTAGCTCCGATTAATCCACAAGAGAGGCGTTTCATGCGTTTGACCCGAGCCGGCGAATACGCCATCCGCTGCGTCCTGTACCTGGCCATGCACCAGGACCGGACGCTTATTGGACGCAAGGAAATCGCCGAGGCCATGGACATTCCGGCCCAGTTCCTGGGCAAAGTCGCCCAGCAATTGGCCAAGGCCGGCGTCATCAGCATCCGCCAGGGCTCCCAGGGCGGCTATGAACTGGCCCGCCGGGCCCAGGACATCACCTTGCTGGCCGTCATCGAGGCCATCGACGGCGAGATCTTTTTGAATGACTGCATCCAGCGTCCCGGGAGCTGCGACAGGCAGGCCATCTGTTCCGTGCATGGCGTGTGGGATACGGCGCGGCGGCAATTGCGCGACACCCTGGGCAGCACCACCCTGGCCGAATTGGCGGCCCTGGAGAAGTGTTCCTGTCGGGGGCGGACGTGCGAGGCGGCGCGCGCTTCGAATGGTTGAGTTTTTTTGACGGGGGTTGATGCATTTTTCCCGGGGCGGTGCTAGGTGGAGATCGACCGCCAGTTTGCCGCGAGGCGTCGCGGCCGGGAAAATGCGAAACGGGTTTGACGGTCAACACGGAGGAAAAGGAGACAGATCATGGACACCTTGATGCTTTCCCGACTGCAGTTCGCCTTTGCGACATTTATTCACTTCATCTTCGTCCCGCTCACTCTTGGGCTTTCCATCATCGTGGCCATGATGGAAACCAAGTACGTGCGCACCGGGGACGAAACCTACAAACGCATGGCCAAGTTCTGGGGCAAACTGTTTCTGATCAACTTCGCCCTGGGCGTGGTCACCGGCATCACCCTGGAGTTCCAGTTCGGCACCAACTGGTCGCGCTATTCGACCTTTGTCGGCGATATTTTCGGGTCGCTTTTGGCCATCGAAGCCACAGCGGCCTTTTTCCTGGAATCCACCTTCCTTGGCGTGTGGATCTTCGGCTGGAACCGGCTTTCGCCCAAACTCCACTGCACGTCCATCTGGCTGGTGGCCTGCGCCGCCAACTTCTCGGCCCTGTGGATCATCCTGGCCAACGGCTTCATGCAGCACCCGGTGGGCTACGTCATCCGCAACGGCCGGGCCGAACTGTCGAACTTTATTGACGTCATCACCAACCCCTATGGCTGGAACGCCTTTTTCCACACCGTCACCGG
>JAEZEM010000082.1 GCA_023417745.1 Pseudomonadota bacterium | reverse complement strand
CTGCCCGCAATGCCGCACCGCGCCGAGGAGCTCTTGCCATGTCCGATAAAGCCGTATCCAGGCCTGTTGTGTCCGCTTCCCCTGCCGCATCCCCTGCTGCGTCCGTTGCCGCCGACGAGCTGCCGTTGACGGACCGGCAGCGGCGGTTTGTCGAGGAGTATCTGGTGGACTGCAACGCGACCTTGGCGGCCGGGCGGGCGGGCTACAGCGCGCGCAGCGCCAGGCAGGCCGGGGCGCGGCTGCGGGCGGCCCCGCATGTGCGCCAGGCGGTGGAGGCGGCCATGGCGGCGCGCAGCGACCGGCTGGGGGTGAGCCAGGACCGGGTGGTGTTGGAGTTGGCGCGGCTGGCTTTTGCCGACATGCGGGATTTCGCCAGTTGGGGGGACGGTTGCGTGCGACTGCGGCCGTCGGAAGAGCTGACCGAGGATCAGGCGGCCTGCGTCTCGGAGATCGTGGAGACGCCGGGCAAGGGGGTGCGGGTGAAGCTTTTCGGCAAGCAGCCGGCCCTGGCCGCCTTGGCCCGGCATTTGGGGTCGCGCGAGGGCGTCGGCAAGGGGTCCGGGCGCGGCGACGAGATGCCGGACGCGGCCTCCGGGGAAGGGACGCGGCCGCTGACGGTGGTCACCTGGGTTCCTTTTCCGGACGCGCCGCCGCCGGAGGAGCCGGAGGACGGCGCGGGGGAGTAGGCGGGAGGGGCGACGGTCAGCGCAACATGGAAACGCCCCGTCGCAAGGGGAACGGAGGACACGACATGGGCAGCAGCGACTACGGCACTCCAGAGCAGAGGCTTGGCTGGGAGCAAATGGAAGCGGAAACGACGCTGGAAATCGCGAGTTTCTACGCCATACAAAACAAGCTCACGCAAATTGCCAATGGAACATATTTTCAAGCGCCCGAGACTAAACAAAGCTCAACTTTCCGAGCGCCAATTATTTCTATTCCACAAAACCCTCCTGGCACAGCCATTGACATGAACATCCGACAAGCACAAGAAAGCCTTAATCCTTTTTGGTTTATAGAAATGGTTCGACCTAGAGGCCCATGGGATTTCAAGACACAAACACTTAATTATGAAGGCTTTGGAAATTTTAACTATGGCGCAACGGCTCTCGCCTTTGGAATTCCAGAAAAAGTAGCATTACGCGCAGCGGGCATTGTCCATGTGTTTACAAATAAAAGCAAAAAAATGTTCGAAAATGGAGAAATCATCAATGCTCTTTCAGAATTCAAAGTGTCATTTCAAGGCCCTCCGTATGGTGATTCGCAAAAAGACCAGGACATGATTAAAAACGGGTTCAGATACTATAAAGAAGTATACCTAAATAGATTCGGGAACGACACCCACGAGCAAAAAGAATTTCTTCTCAATATGTATAAAAAAGTAATTGTAGACAAACACCCGGGCCTTGGATTTTATGCTCGACATCTCATCGAGCAGATAGACCCATAGCTCATATCAATAACAAGCTTCTATCGCCATTCATAGGACCATTTTTCGTCGAGTGACAGAACACCACTTGCTCGTTTGCCTTTAACTTCTTCTAGAACTACTCCATCAGAACGATACAAAAGATATTCCCGAGAATCAGGAAAAACACGATTTGTATAAAACAGCGCTTCGGCCCTGCCTGGCTCGCACCACACGCAAGCGAATCCGTTATCAACCGCCAAATATTGCAACCCCTTCGGTAACTTGAAACACGCATTGCCGGGATACCCTTCCGGCACGATCCGCTTGTCGCAGACCGCCTGCACGAACGTTTCCCGATCCTTGCGAAACCACTGGTGGTACGTCCGAAAATTAACCGCAGTCGGACTTTTCAGGCTGACGACCTGATACATGAGCAGCACCGCGAGCAGCGGATACAAGCTCTGGAAGCGGGGAAGCCGAAAATAGCGTATGGCGACGAAGCAGGCATACGCTTCCGCAAGGAAGCTGGCGAGCATGAACGGGAGGGGGACGACATCGTAGAAAACTCCAGGCAGGAAGGCAAAAACCGTGAATTCAAAATAGTACAGAGGGATTTTCGCGAGTTCCAACCCCACGACAAACCACAACACCCGGCGGCAATGCCGGATGGCCTGGGCTTTTTTCTCGGCTTCGGTCAGCGGCGCAGGCGGCGTTTTGGGGGCCGGCGGGTCCTTCGCCGTCAAACGCCGGGCCAGCCAGACGCCAAGCTCCAACATGCCGCTTCTCCCCTTGCCGTGTCGTCATGAATGCGTCGCACTGTGTCGTTTCGAGATCGCCTGCACAAGCCCTATATCGAATAAATGAACTTCGCCAGCGTCGATCATGCGGACGACTCGCTGCCCGTTTAACCTGAGAGACGAGCGGGCTCCGAAGGCCCCTCGGGAAATGACCGGCGGTCACATGGACACGTAAAACCACCCCTGCCCCAGTCGTTCGACCTGGATGGGCTTCTCGAAGGCGTCGTCATCGGGATACGCGCCGTCCGAACTGTACACCAAGCCCTCCCAGTAGCCCAAAAAGCCATGGCGCGTTGCGAATACGGCCGTATTCCGGTTCCAGTCGCACTTCAGATAAGCGCCGCCCCCCACGACAGACAGATGCCGCAGTTCGCGCGGCAAGACATAATAATGCCTTGTCTCCTGCGGCGGCAAAGAAAGTTGCTTGTCGCAAAAGGCTTGGACAATCGCCTCGCGCTCCTCACGAAATCGGTCGTGATACGTATGCTGATTCGTTTCGTCGGGACGGATGCCGCCAAAGGGCAGATGCGCCAGCAACAGGACCAGGAGCGGATAAACGCTTTGCAGCCACGGCAGGCGGATAAAGCGAACCGCGAGGTAAAGCGCATAGACAAAGGTCGCGACCAGGAGAAGCGTGAGCAGCGGCGGCGTCCAGCCGGCCAAGGACTCCGGGAGAAAGGCCAACACGGTAAATTCATAGTAGCGAAGCGGGATTTCCGCCAGACAGAGCGCCACGACGAACAGCAACACGTGGCGGCAATGCCGGATGGTCCGGGCCTTTTTCTCGGCTTCGGTCAGCGGCGCAGGCGGCGGCCCTCGGCGGACGCCGGGCAGGCGCGTGAGCCACGGCGGCAGTTTCGCCATGTCCAGGGTTCCTCTTTACGCAGCACGGAGTGCCGCCCAGGGCAGACTCACCCAGGGCAACGGCAAAGATCCTCTATTGGAACCCATGCGTTTGCAAGTGCCGGCGGGACCAACCAGCCGCCGCGCCCGGGCGCCTCACACCCCTGACGGCGAACGCCAGAACAAGCAATACTTCTCCTTGTCCCCGGGATGCCCCGCGCCGACCGCGCCGAGTTCGCAGTCGTCGCCTTCCCGCAGGTCGGGCTTGGCCTGGCGCGCGGCCTGGCGGCAGCGGCCGGACAGCGCTTCAAAGGCCGCGTCCGGGATGGGCGCGTCCGGGCTGCCGGCGTGGAGCGCCAGGGCGGCCACGGCGCAATCGGCCACGGCCGTGGGCGGCGGCGCGGGGTGGCGACGCAGCAACCGGGCATAACCCATGGCGGCCGGCTGGGACAACGACGGCACGGCGCACACGGCCAGCGCCAGAAGCGCCAGGGCGAACAGGGCGATGGCCAGACGACGTTTGCGCGGCAAGACCAGCATGGCGGACTCCTCCGAACGCGGCTACGCGTCCGCCTCTGTCCAAGCCTGAATCGTGCCAAAAATAATTCCAATCATTACGGCTTTGCCGCGACCCCACGCGGCATGAGGAAACCGGCATTGCGGACAATTGACGACATTTCACCACTCCCCCCCGGCGCGGTGGCCATCGACTACAAACCCCAGCCGCTCCAGGCCAGGCTCCATGCCTGCCCGGCCAACGAGATCCTTTTTGGCGGCGCGGCCGGTCCGGGCAAGAGCCACGCCCTGCGCTTCGAGGCGCTTCTCGCCTGTCTGCGGGTGCCCGGCCTTCGGGCCTATCTGTTTCGGCGCACCATGGCCGAACTGGAGCGCAACCACATCCTGCCGGCCCTGGCCCAGTTTCCCCGGCAACTCGGCACGTTTCGGGCGGCCAAGCAGCGCTTCGAATTTGTAAACGGCTCCATGCTCCTTTTTTGCAGCTGCCAGCGCGAAAACGACGTGTTTCGCTACCAGGGCGTGGAAATCCATCTGCTGTGCCTCGACGAGCTGACGAGCTTCACCGAGTTCCAGTACGACTACCTGCGCGGCCGGCTGCGCTGCGCCCTCGACGTGCCGGCGGCCCTTCGCCACAAGATTCCCGGCATCGTCTGCGCCTCCAACCCCGGCGGCGTGGGCCACGGGTTCGCCAAAGCCCGGTTCGTCGATTTCGCGCCGCCGGGCGTATGTCGCCGCGCCCCGCAGGACGAAGGCGGGATGCTGCGCTGCCACATTCCGGGGCGGCTTTCCGACAACGCCATCCTCATGGCCCGCGACCCGGGCTACGCCGCCCGCCTGGACGCCCTGCCCGAGCCCTACCGCACCGCCTACCGCGACGGCGACTGGGACGTGTTCCTGGGCCAGGCGTTCGCCTTCCAACGCCGGCTCCACGTGATCGCGCCGCGTCCGATCCCGAGCGACGCGCCGCTTTTCATGACCTTTGACTGGGGCTACGGCGCGCCGTTTTCCGTGGGCTGGTGGTGGGTGGACGCCGACGGTCGGCTGTACCGTCTGGGCGAATGGTACGGCGCAAGCGGTTCGCCCAATCAGGGGTTGCGGCTGACCGACCCGCAGATCGCCGCCGGCATCCTGGAGCGCGAGCAGGCGCTTGGCCTTGGCGGCCGGCGCATCACGCGGCTTTGCGGGCCGGACTGTTTCGCCAAAAAGCCCGACTACCGGGGCGGCGGCCAGGGGCCGAGCACGGCCGAGACGTTCGCCGGAGCGGGCGTTGTCCTCTCGCCCGGCGACCCCTCGCGCAAACTCAAAATCCGGCAGTTCCACGAACGCCTGCGCCCCCGGGACGACGGGCCGCCCATGCTGCTGGTCTATGACACCTGCCGTGACTTCATCCGCACGATTGCGCTTCTCACCGCCGACCGGCGCGACGTCGAGGACATCGACACCACCGGCGAGGACCACATCTACGACGAGGCCTGCCACGTCTGCATGGCCCGGCCCCTGGCCACCAGCCTGGACGAGGCCGGCAAGCGGCCGGCGGCCCGGCTCATCGACGCGGTGCTGGCCCCGCCCCAAAACGACGAGGAGGTTCCATGAGCGATGCCATGCTGTTGTGGGCGGCCTTTGACGTGGCCCTGCATCTGGCCGGGGCGGCGGGATTTGTGCTGCTCGGCTGGCGACTGGGCCGGGAGAGCGCCGGCCGGCCCATGTTCGACTATCCGACCTGGCCGACCCGGCCGCCTCGCCCGGAGGCCGACGCGCCCCTGGAAGAGGCCGATCCCTGGTCCGCTGCATCCATCACCGCCACGCCCCTGGATCGCCGACCGGCCATGGTGGATATTTTCGAGACAGTTGCGCCCCGCCGGCCTTTCAACGCCGACCAAGGGACGCCATGAACAAGTATAAACTGCTGAATTATCACGCTTTAATGCCGAGAAAGCCTGCATAAAAACTATACGACGCAAGGGCTGGCCAGCTGCCGTCTGAACACAATGCATACAATCGCCAATGACTGCCCTCCTTCACGGAAAACAGCCAATATACTTATTTTACTGGCAAAGCATTGCTGGCACGGCGTCTGCAGTAGGGAAAACCATCCGCGGGCAACGGCCCGACGGAACCTGACCACGCCGGAGAAGTCCGGCAACCCCTACGGAGGTAATTTTCATGCGCGTCAAGTCGCTTCACATCGTTCTCTCGGCTCTGGCTATCCTGGCCCTCACTTCTTCCCTGGCTCTGGCTCGCGGCGGCATGGGCATGGGCGGTCAGGGCGGCCAAGGCGGCTGCCCCGGCATGGACGGCGGCTGGGGACAGCTCAGCCCGGAAAAGCAGGCCGCTTTCCAGAAGCTCCATGACGCCTTCGCGGCCAAGACCGCCCAGCTGCGCGCCGACCTCGGCGTCAAGATGGCCGAACTCAACGCCCTGTCCGTGGGAACCAGCCCGGATCAGGCCAAGATCGACGCCGTGACCAAGCAGATCGGCGACTTGCAGGCCAAGCTTTTGTCCGAGCGCACCCAGTTCCGCATCCAGGTGTCCAAGGAAATCGGCGCTGGCGTGGCCGGCGGCGGCTGTCCCGGCATGGGCGGCGGCATGATGGGCGGCTACCACGGCGGCGGCTGCCAGTAACGACAATCACTCCAGGGCCGGCCACCCCCTCCGGCCGGCCCCGGAGTCGACCCCATTGAGGCAGCCATGTGCGCGATCCCCGGTTTCCCCTTCTTCCCGGGCGGTTGGCTGACCATGCTGCTGCTGCTCTTCCTCGCCGCCCTGCTCGTCCTGGGTCTGGCCCGGACCCGAAACGACAAGCGGCGACAAGCGGTGCGACGCGGCGCAGCCGCCGACCGCGACGACGCCCTGGACATCCTGCGACGGCGACTGGCCGAGGGGGCGATAAGCCCCGAAGAGTACGACCGGCTGCGCAAAATCGTCGCCTCCCCGGCAACCGACGGGAACAGATAGGCAGTTCCTGTTGATTCCATAGACGTACCCCCCGTGTTGACAAACCTCTGTCTCCTTCCCCAACCCGAAGCGGCCCCGTGGCCGCTTCGGGCCTTTTTGAGCCGATGACTTTTGCCGGCGACATTGCTACCGTGCCGGCCCCACGACACCACGCAGCACAAAGGAGCGCCCATGGGCACCAACAAATCCGGCGAAGCGACGGTTGGCCGCAGCGCCGCCATCCTCGGGGCCGGGCTGGCCCTTCTGGCCGGCATCTTTCTGGGATTCACCATTCGCGGCATGATGGACAGCCCGTCCAAGGGCGGCATGCCCGCCGCCCAGCAGCAGATGCCGCCGCCCCAAGCCCAGGAGCAGCAAGCGCAGCAGGCCTCGCCGGCTCTGCTTGACCGCATCAAGGCCCTGGAAAAACAGACCCAGCTCGAACCGGCCAACGTGGCCGCCTGGACGGAGCTGGGCAATCTCTATTTCGACACCGATCAGCCCGAAAAGGCCATCCTGGCCTATGAGAAGTCGCTGACCCTGGAGCCGGGCAACCCCGACGTGCTCACCGATCTCGGCGTCATGTACCGCCACGTGAACAAGTTCGACAAAGCGCTGGAGTGCTTCAACAAAGCCCTGGCCATCAACGCCGCCCACGTGATCGCCAGCTACAACAAGAGCATCGTGCTGGAGCACGACAAAAACGACCGCGCCGGCGCGGCGGCGGTGCTCAAAGCTCTGGCCGCGAAAAACCCGCAGGCCGTGTTGCCCGGCAACAAGCCCGTGGCCCAGGCCATCCAGGAGCTGTCGCAGTAGCGGGAGCGAGCGGTTGGTTTGCGGGATACGCGTCGGCCGAGCGACGAGAAATGCGAAAGCCCCGGGAAACCGGGGCTTTTTTTGCGGCAAGGGTGCAGAAGGGGGACGGCGGGCAGCGGGAAAGCTAGGGCCGTTTGCCGTGCTCCTGGCTTTGCGAGGAGAGATCGCGCAACCCTGCCTCGGCAGGGTGAATGAATGACAATCGGCAAACGGCGACTTGATGCGTCTAGACTGCGATCATTGTAGGGTCGAGACTGGTAAGGCAGGATTTCCTGAATGGAGGACCGTTTGTTCAAAAATATTGATTGTTCAAAAATATTGAACGTGATAAATATTTGAACAAGCCAAGAGCGGATTGCCGGGAGAGACCATGAAAAATAGCGAAAATGCTATTACCAATGCATGTTTGGAACAGCTGGAGACTGCTGCAAACGTCAAAATACTTCGTGATAACAATGGCTTGGAAGATGGCCGTGGCGTCGATTTGTTTATTGAGATAGAAAATGAAGAAGGCATGACCGCAAAATATGCTGTTGAAACAAAGAGAATCTTGTCTGGAAGTCTAGCAGAAACCTTCTCCTACAAGCTGAAGACGCTTTCACAATCAACAAATTTAAAATACATTTTGCTTGCAGAATATATATCATCCAGCGTTGCAAAAAAATTCAAAGAAAAAGGCATCGAATTTGCCGATTGTTTTGGAAACATGTTTATCAATCTTCCATGGCTCAAAGTCTTCATAATGGGGTATCCCAAAGACAAGTGGATAGAACGGCAAACATCTCTTGGCAGCTCTACAGCACTAAAAATAATTTACACAATATTGACTAATCCAAAAATTACTGGATGGACTCATCGTGAAATCGCCAAAGTCGCTGGAGTAGCCCTTGGCAGTGTGACCGCTGTTTATCGCGAGCTAAGATCTCAAGGATATCTTCATTTAACAGACAACAACGGCGAAACGCATCGGGAAGTCGTCCACAAGGCGCAACTATTTGACAAGTGGATCACTGGGTATGAGGACAAGCTTCGCCAGAAGATCTACCTTGGTTCATACAGAATCGCAGGAAACAAGCCCATTACAGACTTGCCCGACATGCTTTCCAACACACAGCAAGAGCAAGTCCTGATCGGCGGAGAGCTCGGGGCAACGTTACTGGAAAAAGGCAATCTTCGACCAGGCTCCGCAACACTTCATTTAGACGTAAACAGCGACGCGAAACAACTCTCCTTGCAGCTCAAAATGATCCCAGACGTTCATGGAAATATCATGCTGCTGAAAACATTCGGCGAGTGCAATGGCCTGTCAGGAGAGAAATATCCTTTTCCGCTGACTAACCCTTTGCTCATGTACTCCGAACTTCTCCAGATCGACGACCCCAGAGTGCGTGAATTTGCCGAACACTTCTTCCAGTCTAGAATAAATGGAGTATACAATCAGTGATTCAACCAAATGAATATGAAGCGCTTCGTGATTTTGCAAACGTTGCGAATGACCTCAAAATTCCATTTGTATTAATCGGAGCCGGGGCCAGGCTGATGATCCTGGACTGGGAACACAACGTTCTAGACCAGCGGAGTACCGAGGACTGGGATTTTGGCGTGCAGCTTCCAGATTGGAACGCCTTCCAGTTGCTCCGAAAGAAACTCACGGAAACGGGTCAATTTCTTGAACATGGCGTCCCGCACCGCCTAAAGCACATATCGAACACGATGGTTGACTTTGTGCCGTTCGGCGAAATCGAGCACCCGGACGGAGAGATTCATTGGGAAGGAGAAGACAACGTCATGCGTGTCGCTGGGTTTAAAGAGGCGATACAACATGCCGTACATAAACAGCTCGATGAAACACTAGCCATTCCTGTCGTCAACATTCCTGGATTCATCATACTGAAAATATTTGCTTTCAACGACAGATCAGGCATCAAGAGAGAAAAAGATCTTCAGGATATTTATTACATATTACAAAAATACCATCAAGGAAATGATGAAGACAGGGCTTTTGATGACTTAATGCGTTATTGGGAAGAAGATAAAGTTAATGGGGATACCGCCGGGGCATTTCTGCTGGGCAAGGATGTCGCACAAATGCTCCGGGCTGAGACATATGAGCAACTGTTGCCGACCATCGATGCTCTTTGCGATGAAAATGCTCTTTATTTAGGTCAATTGGCTCGGGTTCGGGGAGTTACGGAAGAAGAAGCGGTGAAAAGAAGGAAATTCGTGAGTTCCCTGTTCAAAGCCCTCCGAACAAGTCTTGGAGATCATTTTCATAAGCAATAACTTGCCCCTGTCGCGAGGCAAGTCCAAAAAAAAGCGCGGGCAGCCAAAGCCGCCCGCGCCGTCGCAACAACTCTATCGCCCCCCTGCTAGGCAGGCTGGGGCTCCCCATCGCCTTGCGGCTCGGGGTCGGGGGGGGGCGGGACCACCGCCGCCGCCGTCACGCCCGAGGGGTGGGCGTAGCGGTCATTGAGCGTCTGGATGAACCGCTCGCTGTCGGCGATCACCGACACCAGCATCTTGCGGTATTTCACCCCCCAGCCGGCCGGCTCGGAACGGAAAATCGAACGCCACGGCGCGGTGTTCTTGTAAAACGCCCGCAACAGCCCCTCGCGAAGCGGTCCATGCGGATACGTCTTGGACACCAGCCGGGCCACCGACGCCGCCGACCACTTGCGCGCCAGCATATGCAGCCAGCCCGCCAGGCCAAAGCTCGCCAGCATAAATAAAATCGTGCTCCAGGCCTCGCCAAACACCCAGCCCAGCCAGCCGGGCACCAGGCCGTTGGTGAAGGGATGGCCGGTCAGCACATACAGCGTCGCCAACACCACGCCCAGCGCGCCGAAAATGGCGCAGTCGCGCGACAACGTTCCCGAACGCCAGCGCTGCATCTTGCCGCGCAGCTCCGGCACCCGCACGTCCTCCACCTCGCGAGCGAGCTTTTCCAGCTCGCCGACGATGCGGTAGGCCCGCTCCACCCGCACCTGATTCATGCGGGTGTGGATGCTCGCCATGTCCGCGTCGCGCTTGGCCTCGAACCGCTGGCGCAAGGCCGGGTCGTCGATGGGCACGGCCGAAGTGGGCGAATAGATACGATAAAACTTGCCGGCCGTGAGGCCCTGTTGGGCCAGGGCGCGCTGCCACGCGCCCACGACCTCTTCAGGGTTGTCCTCACGGGCGGCAATGTCCATTTGGTTGAGGATGAAGATGAACTTGTTGGAATCGCGACGGTTTATCGTGGCCGCCACGAGATGGGTCAGCGTGTCGCGCATGGCCCCGGGCTCGGGGCGACGCGCGTCGAAAAGCACCAGCACCAGATCGGACAGGTCCATGATGTGGTTGGTGATGCGAAGCGTCGAGGTGCGCTGGGCGTCGGCGTCGAACCCCGGCGAATCAATAAGGATGAGCCCGCGCAGTTTGTCGCTGGGACAGGTCTTAAGCCGGATGTAGGAGTCGATGCGGCCGCCCTCGCCCGGCTCGACCTTTTCCAGCTCCTCGCTCATCTTGTAGAACGGGAAGCGCAGGTCGGCGTTGAGCGCCGTGCCGGGCAGCACCCGGGATTCGCCGGCGGCGTTGTAGCAGATGACCGTGAACTTGTCGTCCACGGCGTGGGAGCCGGTCTGCTGCACCGGAATGTCGAGATAGTTGTTGATGAAGGTGGACTTGCCGGCCGAAAACGGCCCAAGGATGGAGATAAGCGGCCACCAGGCGATCTGGGAGATGGTGGACTGGTCGTTGCCGATGAGCCCCAGGCCCCGGCAGACCTTGTCGAGTTTGCGAAAACTGCCCACCGCCTCGACAAGAAGCGGATTCTCCAGTTGCAGATGTTCCTTCAGGCTGTTGAGCCTGTCATGCAGCCGGCCGTCTTCCATGCCACCCCCCCGGCGAAAATCAACGTGGCCTTCCGTATCAAATGATTCGGGATTCGTCGAGGCGGCAAACCCAACGCGGCGGGAAAATCGCCGGCCGGCCCAAAAAACCTCGCCCAGATGCCGGCAACGCGGCAGCGGTTGCTCCGACCGCCCTCGGCGGTTAGGCTCAGTTCGGCCGCCCGCACGGCCAGGAGGCCCCCATGCACGAGGAATCCCTTGGCAACGTCATCCGCGATTACCTGACCGGCGAGGAAGTCGTCGAGACCTCCTACGAGGAATTCCGCCAGGCCCTGGCCAAGCTGCTCGTGGAGGAACGCGGGTTTCCCAAACAGCGCCTGACCCCCAAGATCGGCGTCTGTTTCCCGGTCGACGGCCAGGACTACACCCGCATGATCGACCTGGCCGCCACGGACGGGGCCGGGCGCACGCTGCTTTTCGTCATCTTCTGCTCCGGCGAGCCCGGCAGCTACGTCCGCGAATCCCTGGCCGCCGCCCGGGTCTATGCCCAAGGCCCCGTGCCGCTGGTGCTGGTCACCGACACCCGCGAGGCCATACTGCTCGACGTCGCCGCCGGCCGGGAGATCGGCCGGGGGATGCGGGCCGTGCCGCGCTACGAGGAACTGGCCGCCCTGGCCGCGCCCATGGAGCCGCTGCCCGACGACGTGCTGGCCCGGGAACGCCGCATCCATTTCGCCTACAGCGAATTCCTCTCCGGCGGCTGCTGCCAGGGAGCCTGCCGGCCAAAGGCGCGGATATAAAGACGAAGATGCCTCCGGCGGCCAAAGGGGCTGAGCCCCTTTGGAAACCCCGCATGGGGGGCAGTCGGCGACTTAGCGCTTGGGCAGGTTGGGCAGGATCTCGTTGGCGGCGGACACGATGCTGCGGCGCAGGCTGGGGTCGTTGTTGAGGAATTCGGCCACGGCCGTGGCCAGAGGTTCGGGGATGCCGGTGAGGTCGCGGATGCCCAGGCGGGCGTCCACGGCCTTGCCGGCCGCGTCGATGCGCACCACCGGCGCGAGATGGAAACGCACTGGCACCGGGTCGCCGCCGGAGACGAGATTGCAGCGCACTTCCTGGGGCGGCAGGGCCACGTCGCCCTTGGCGTGGAGCCTGGCGACGACTTCCGAGCGCTTGGCCGTGATGACGGCGGAGCAAGCCAGATCGGAGACGAAGCCAAAAGAATTGCTCTCCAGGCGCGAACGGGCGGCCGGGTCGAGGCGAAAACTGGTTTGGCAGGCGATCTGCTCGGCCTTGGGGTTGTCGAACACTTGGCGGCAGGCGTCGCCGTCAAGGACCACCCCGGCGCGCGACGGCGCGGGCAGGGCCAGACAGCATAGAATTATGGCAATGGCGGTCAGCTTCATGGATTCCTCCGGCAAGCGCATGGCGCTCCCCTACCGCCGCCGCCTCCGTGCAGCAAGCGGAACCTCGCGCCCCGCGCCCCCTTTCTCCATGTGGGGGGTCCGGGGCCTCAGGTCCCCGGCCGCCGGAGGCCTCTTCCTTCTGCAAATTAGCGCCCCTGGGCGCGTTTGCCGGCTTCCCAGACGAGGCGACCGACGCGGCGGCCGAGGTCGGTTTGGCGGGCGCGCAGCAGGGCTTCGGCCGCTTCGGGGTTGCCCTGGGTCGTCAGCAGCGAGGCGGATTCCAGGTCGCGCAGATGCCGGGCGCATTCCTTGACCAGGCTCGTGAGGTCGATGGTCTCGATCTCCGACGGCACCCGCACCGAGCGGACCTTGTTTGGCATTGGCCCCTCCCTTTGGCCCATGGAAATCGGAAAATGGGCCGCCTGTCAACGCAACGTACGGCCATGCTTGCCCCTTGAGGGAATCGACAACCTCGGGTAGCGTCCGGCCCGATACCGCGTCCATGCCGTGCATGGCGCGAAAGGGGGAAGCCATGGCTCTGACTCGGGGCGACAAGATGATCATCGCGGGGGCGGCGGCCCTGGCCGTCACCGTGGTGCTCGGCTTGGCCGTTGTGAAAAAGCCGTATCTTTTCGGGCTTGGCGACAAGCCCGCCCCGGCCGACATTCCCCCGGCTCCGGCCGCCGCCGCGCCCGAAACGCCGGCCGGCCCGCCGCCCATCACCGCGCCCCCGGCGGCCATCGCCAAACAGGCGGCCAGCGCCGCGG
>JAEZEM010000077.1 GCA_023417745.1 Pseudomonadota bacterium | reverse complement strand
GGGGATTATCCCCCCGGACCCCCTGGCTGTCTGGGGCAGGCGCGGCCGGTGTGGCTGGAGGAGAGGCGGGGGCTGCTTGCGGCGATTGGTTACCGCGCCACGACGCGGTCGCGGCCGCTTTGCTTGGCGACGTACAAAGCGGCGTCGGCCCGAGCGACGAGGCTGTCGGGGCTGTCGCCGGGACCGTCGGCGGTGACGCCGAAGCTGCACGTCAGGCTCCCTACGGCCGGGAAGCGATGCCGGGCCACGTCGGCGCGCAGGCGCTCGGCCAGCCTGGCCGCTTCGGCCATGTCGATCTCCGGGGCGATGATGAGGAATTCCTCGCCGCCGTAGCGGCCAAAGGTGTCGTGGTCGCGCACGTGGGTCGCCACCAGCCGGGTCAGCTCGGCCAGCACGGCGTCGCCGGCCGGGTGGCCGTAGGCGTCGTTGACGTTTTTAAAGTGGTCGATGTCGAAGATGATGACGCTTAAGGGCGCGGCATGGCGTTGGCTGCGGTGGAATTCCCGCTCCAGGGCCTCGGCCAGTCCGGCTCGGTTGGCGATGCCGGTGAGCGCGTCGGTCGCGGCTCGGATGCGCAGCATGCGCCGTTCCTCGGCCAGGGGCGTGATGTCGGTGAAGGTGATGATGGTGCGGTCGAGTTCGGGGAATGCCACGGCCGAGACGAGGAAGGTGCGCTCGGCTTCGGCGCTGGCCGGAGGCGGGGCGAAGACGGCCTGGTGGGTGCGGCCTTCGCGCTGGTCAAGGAGTCTGGTCCAGGACAGGTCGGCCGGATCGAAAGTCCGGCCGTCGAGTTCCAGCACGCGGCCGGCGTGACGGCTGTTGCGCAAGGCGGCCAGATCGGGCGCGCCGAGGAAATCGAGAAAGGTGCGGTTGACGTAGTCCAGGCTGTCGCCGCCCAGGGTCAATATGAAGTTGGGATTGATGTCGAGGATGAAGCGGAACATGCCGGCCCTGGCCTCGGCGGCCCGCGCTTCGGCCAGCAGGGCGGCCTGTTTGCTGAGCAGGGTCAGCAAGTTGTCGGCATCCACGGGTTTGACCACGTAGCCGTCGATGTTGATGTCGATGGAGCGCAGGAAGAATTTGGCGTCGCTGTGGGCCGTGACCAGGATGATCGGCACGGACGGGTCCATGGCCTTGATGGCCTGGGCCATGTCCAGGCCGGAAAGCCGGGGCATGTTGATGTCGGTGATGACGATGTCGGGGCGGTTGTACTTGAAGGCGTCGAGACCCTCCATGCCGTCGGCGGCGGTGCTGACGCGGGCGGAGAAGCGCGAGAGCAGGAGACTGAGTTGTTCCCGGGTGAACTGGTCGTCTTCCACCACCAGGATGTGCATGGCGCGCAGGCCGCGAAGGCCCTCGGGCGAACGTTTGGGGGGCGTCATGGGGTTTCTCCGGTCCGGGCGGCGTTGGGAGCCAGGGGCAGGCTGGCGACGAACCGGGCGCCTTCGGCCCGGTTGGCGACGGCGAGCGTGCCGCCCATGTGTTCGGCTATGATGATGCGCGACATGTAAAGGCCAAGGCCGGTGCCGTCCTGGCTGGCTTTGGTGGTGTAGTAGGGATCGAAAATCCGGTCGATGATGTCCGGGGGGATGCCGCCGCCGTTGTCGGCCACGGCCACCACGGCCCGGCCCAGGCGCTTGGTGACCCGGATGTCGATGCGGCCCCGGGCGGGATTCCTGGCCAGGATGGCGTCCTTGGCGTTGCTCAGGAGATTGAGCGCCACCTGGGCGAATTCGCCGCGCAGTCCCTGGGCCACCGGGTCATGGCGGGCGGTGAAGCGCACCGTGATGCCGTGCTGGGCCAGGCTGGCGTCGATTAGGAGCAGGGCGTCGCTTATGGCTGCGATCACGTGGAAGGGCTCGGGCTCCCGGCCGGGTTTGAAGAAGTCCCGGAAGTCGTCGATGGTGGCCGACATGCGGCGCAGGATGTCGTAGGCCTGCCGGTGGGCAGTCTCCAGAGCCGGGGTGTCCTGGCACACGGCCTCATATTCGAAGCGCAGGTTGGCCAAAAGGATGCTCAGGGCGTTCAAGGGCTGCCGCCACTGGTGGGCGATGTTGCCGATCATCTCGCCCATGGCGGCCAGACGGGTGCGGTTTAAAAGCAGAATGTCCTTTTGCCGGTTTTTCTCGGTCTCTTCGCGCACCCGGCGGGCCAGGTCGCGGTTGAGCGCCGAGACCTCCTCCTGGCGGGCGGCCAGGGCGGCCGTGACACGTTTTCTTTCGGTGACGTCGCGCATGTTGGCCAGGATCAGGTAACCGGAACCGACCAGAATGCGGCGCAGGTAGATTTCGACGTCAATCAGGCTTTCGTCATGGGGACGCCTGGCCTTCCATTCGAAAAAGCGCTCCGCGCCGGCCAGGGCATCGCGCCAGACGGCGGTCAGCCAGGCCTGGGGCATGTCCGGGGCGGACAGGTCGCGGGTGATGCGAATGGCGGGCAGCTCGTCGCGGCGCAGGCCAAAAAGCTCCAGGGCCTTGTCGTTGACGTCGATGACGGCCCCGTCCTGGTCGTGGAGGAAGATGGCGTCGTAGGTGCTGTTGAAGACCTTGCGGAAGCGATCCTCGGACAGGCGCAGGCGTTCCTCGCCGGCCCGGCGTTCGGAGATGTCGCGGAAAAAGGCCAGGATGGCCGAGCGGCCGCCATAGGTGACGGGCTGGGCCGAGATGTCGGCGTGAAAGATTGCGCCGTCCCGGCGCAGGCAGGCCACGTTTTCCTGGAGCCGGCGGCTGCCGGCGGCGATGTCGGCGAAGCGTCGCCGGGCCGCCTCACGCTCCTCGGGCGGGTGCAGCTCGCAGGGCGGCAGGCCAGCCATTTCCGGGGCGGCGTAGCCGAACATGCGGCAGGCGGCGGCATTGACCCGCACCATGGACTGGGCTGCGGCGTCGGCAATGATCAGGCCGTCGGAAGTCTCGTTGTAGATGGCCTCCAGCTCGGCGTTGGTTTCGCGCAGCCGGGCCAGGGCGTCGCGGTAGGCGGTGATGTCTCGGGACAAGGCGACCAGGCCCCGGGGCGAACCGTCGGCATGGAAAAGCGGCGCTTTGGTCACGTCGAAATGGCGCATGGTCCCGGCTGCGGTGGCCATGGAAAAGCCGTAAACCGTGACCGCGCGTCTGGCCCAGGCCCGGGCGTCGGCTTCGGTCTCGGTCGTAAAGACATCGGGATCAAGGCCGGGCAGCCTGGCCAGTTCCTGGTCGGTGCGGCCCTGCCAGTCCAGCCCGGCCAGGCCGTAAGCCTCGACCTGGGCCTGGTTGGCCACGATCCAGCGGCCGGCGGCGTCCTTGAAGCAGACCGGGTCGGGCATGGCGTCAAGCAAGGTGCGCAGGCGCTGTTCGCTCTCGGCCAGTTCCCGGGCGGCTCGGCGGCGTTCAGCGCTTTCCAGGGCCAGGCTCAGCATGTCCGAAAGCGAGCCGGCAAAGGCGATTTCGTCGTCGGACCAGCGGCGGGGCTGGCCCAGGTGCTCCAGGCACAGCACCCCGGCCGTGCGTCCGGCGAAGCGGAACGGGGCGTCGAGCAGGGCGGCGATGTCGCGGTTTTTGAGATAGCCTTCGTGAAAGGCCCGGGTCAGCGGGGCGGTGGCGGCGTTGTCGGCCACGATGACCCGCTCGTGGACCAGGGCCGCGAAATAGTCGGGATAGGCGGCGCAGTCGAGGGACAGGCCCTCGTCGGCCCGGGCCGTGCCCTGGCCCATGAGACAGGCGAGGCGGTCGTGGTTCGGGGAAAAACGCCAGATGCCGGCCCGGGCGACGCCCAGCACGGCCATGGCCCGGTGGAGCAGGGCGGCGGCAAAGGCCGTGAACTCCCCGCTTTCCAGAGAGGGCGCGCCGCCGAGATCGAAAATGGCCCGGGCCTGGGCGCTTAAGCGCACCATGCGGCCGGTGAGTTCCTGCTCGCGGCGGTTGATCTCCTGGAACAGCAGTTGCGACGGTCGGTTGATGCCCACCACCACGATGGCTTGGCAACTAAGGGCATAGCCCAGCACTTCGAGCAGCAGGCCGGCCACGCTGTCGCCGCCGAACAGGGCCTGGGCCAGGCCGGCGACGGCCAGGGCGGCCATGGAGCCGGCCAGAAGCCAGGCCAGAACCGGCGGTATGGCCTGGCGGTCGCGCCAGATGCCCGCGCCGGCCGTCAGAAACAGGACCGCCGCCAGACTTCGGGCGGCGACGCCGGCCAAGCCTCGCCAGTTCGCCGCGCCGGGGCCGGCCAGTCCCCAGGCGTCGAGGTAGCCCAGGGGCAGCAGGGCCAGGGTCAGGCTGATGGTCAGTCCGATCAGGCAGGCCCCGGCGGCCGGCATGGACAACGGGCGGCCGCGCGTGAACCAGATCCCGCCGGCCAGTCCGGCAGCCAGGGTGAGCTGGCTGACGGCGTGCAGGCCGGCGCGAAAGTCGCCCAGGGCAAGCTCCGGCAGGGCGAGCAGGGCCAGCCGGACGCCGCTTAGGGCGGACGCGGCCAGAAAGGCCATGCCGAGCACCAGGAAAAATCCCTGTTCGACTTGCCGTCTGGCGTTCCAGATGACCAGAAACGTGGCGGCGCCGGCCACCATGCAGGACAGGTTGGAGGCCGCCGCGAACAACGGGCGGTTGAACCAGCCAAGCCCGGCCAGGACCGCCAGCAGGGCAGCCATGAGGATCAGGTCGGCGCGCGGGGAAAAGGCCGGTTCGTAAAGCGTGTCGGCCGGCGGCGGGGGCATGGTCATGGAAGCCGCCTTGGCCGGGCAACGGCGATGGGGCCGGGAGCGCATCCGCGCGAGTCCTTTTGCGACGACCTGGACATGCTGGCTGGCTCCGTGGCCTGAAGTTGCCGGGATGGATGTAATCTTTTATTCTCTACGTTGGTCGGGAATAGGCGTCAAGCCGGGCTTCGAGCGCGATCCACGAAAAGTTGACAGGCTGGAAGGCGGGCGCGTATCATCCCGCTACACGAAGAGTTTACAGGATATTGGCGGACGCTCGCCGGGCGGGCCGCCGCAGGGGAGTTTTGCCATGCCGCGCCACGCCTGTCGTCTGACCGTCGCCTGCCTGGCCCTGTGCCTGGGGCTTGCGACGGCCTGCCAGAAACAGCCGAGTCCGCCGTCGCCCGCGTCCGCGCCTGCGCCCACAACCGGCCAACGCCTGGACGCGGCCCGCCAGGCCGTGCTTGCCGGGGATTGCGCTCGGGCTTTGCCGGAGCTGGAAAGCCTGACCCGCGAGCTGCCCCAGTCCGGGGAGACGTTTTTGCTGCTCGGGCTTTGTCGCGCCAAACAGGGCCAGCCCGACCGGGCCGAAGCGGCCCTGGCCAAGGCGTCGTCCCTGGAGCCGGGCAATCCGCGTCCCCTGGAGGCGCTGGGCATCCTGCGCTACGGCCAGGGCCGCCGGCCCGAGGCCAAGGAAGCCCTGGGCAAGGCGGCCGAACTCAAGTCGACCAATCCGCAGACCTACTACTACCTCGGCAACATCGCCATGCAGGCCGGGCAGTGCGTCCAGGCGCTGGATTATTACCGCCTGTCCATGGTCAAGGACCCGGCTTTCGGCGACGCCTTCAAGGAATACCGGGCCGCGGCGGCGGCCTGCGCCAAGTCGGCGCGTCCGGCCGTGCCGCCGGCTGGGGCCGCGCCGAAGAAGCCGGCGGGCCAAGCTGCGCCAGCGGCACCGAAGAAACCGGACGCCAATCCCCCGGCCGCTTCCGGGCCGCAGTCAGCCCCAACCGCTCCCGCTTCCCCGGCCGCGCCGAAAAAGGCGGCAATAAGCCAGCCGTCTCCGGCCGCCTCGCCCGCCAGTCCGCAATAACGAATCCCCGGCCGAAACCTTCGGCCGGGGATTTTTTTCTTTGGGATTCGGGGGCCGTGGTCTCAAGGCTGCGACGGCCCGGCCTCAGCAAACCGGACCGCCAGTCTCTGCCCACGCCCACCTCCTCGTCCCGCCCCCCCCTTTACCCCTTGTCTTCAACTGGGGGGTCTGGGGGCC
>JAEZEM010000501.1 GCA_023417745.1 Pseudomonadota bacterium | reverse complement strand
AAGATGGCCAAAAGCACGTTCATGGCCGGTCCGGCCAGGGCCACGAGCATCATGCCCTTGGCCGGGTCGCGGAAATAGCGCGGGTCCACGGGCACGGGCTTGGCCCAGCCGATCATGCGGGTGAGCAAAAAGGCCAGGGCGCCGAAGAGGTCGAGGTGTTTGATGGGGTTAAACGTCAGGCGGCCGGCCAGCCGGGCGGTGGGGTCGCCGAGCCAGTTGGCCACGTAGCCATGGGCCACTTCGTGGAAGGTGACGCCCATGAGGACCGGGACGAGCAGCAGCGCGATTTCCTGCATGGCGCGCGAAATATCGGGAAACATGGGCATGGCGGCTAGCACGAACGCCGCGTCGGGGCAAGGGCAATCGCCCCGCCGGGGCAGGCTCGCCAAGGCCGTTTAAGGCATGGCCCGTCCAGCCGGCCCGAACCTATACGTTTACCGTTTTCAAGAACGATATTTCTCTACAGCCACAGGCACACAGGTATTGATGCGGGAGACGACAGGAGGGGCGTGCCCTTGGATGAGGGCATCGGAAGGAGGCTCGCGCCCCCGTCGACGGCGGCCGGCGGGGGCGCGGGGCGATCAGGACGCGCCGGCCAGGGCCTTGGCCATGGCCTGGGCGACCTTGGATTTGAGTTCGCCGAGGTCCACGGACTTGACCACGTAGTAGTCGGCGGCGATGGATTTGAGGTCGTGCTGGAAGCTGTCGTAGGCGGTGCTCAGGATCACCGGGATGGCCTGATCCTTGCCCCGGATTTCCTGGAGCAGGTCCAGGCCCGAACGGTTGCCGCCGAGCTTGATATCGAGCACCACCACATCAGGGGCGTGCTTTTCCAGCAGGGCCAGGATGTCGTCCTCGCCGTCCGAGACCGCGACCACATAGCCTTCGCCTTCCAACTCTTCCTGATACAGCATCCGAATATGCTTTTCGTCGTCTACGACCAGTATCTTCCCGCTCATGACAAACTCCTTGCAACGCTTGGCAAAACCGACAGGATGCCTGTCCGATGCTTCCATCTTATGCGCAAAACCCTTTCCACGGTCAACCGTTTTCCGACCGTGACCGGCTTGATTCCGGGAAAGGGCCGGGCTACTAAGCTTGGCCATGATCACCGTGACCATCGACGGCAAAAACCAGCCGACCACCTACCCGAAAATCAAGACCGTCCTCCAATTGCTCAACAATCTTCATCTGCGCGTCAACGACGCGCTCATCATCCGCGACGGCGAGCTGCTCACCCCGGACCGCCACCTGTGGCCCGGGGACCAGGTCACCGTGCGGATGGTGGTTTCCCGGGGCTGACGGCCGTTTTTTTGCCCTCTCCCCTTTTCGGCGCGGCCGCGACGTACGGCCGCCGACCCTTTTTGCCATGACAAGGACCAACCCATGAAGTGCAAGCGCTGCGGCGAACTGGCGGCGGTCAAGCTGCCGAGCCACCATGCCGGTTTCTGCCCGACCTGTTTCGAGGGATTTTTCAAAAAGCAGGTGGAGACGGCCGTGCGCCGCCACGGCATGATCGGCCGGGATGAGAAGGTGCTGGTGGCCGTCTCGGGCGGCAAGGACTCGCTGGCGCTCATGCGCGTGCTGACCGACCTTGGGCATGTGGTAGAGGGCCTGCACGTCCATCTGGGCATCCCGGACTCGTCGGACCCGGTGGCCGAGCGCACCAGGGCTTTTTGCGCCGCAAGCGGGCTGACCCTGCATGTGCTCCATACCGCCGAGCACGGCCTGGCCGTGCCGGACGTCAAGGACGCCGTGCGCCGGCCGGTGTGCGCCGTGTGCGGCAAAATTAAGCGGCATTACTTCAACCGCTTCGCCTACGAAAACGGCTTTGCCGCCCTGGCCACGGGCCACAATCTCGACGACGAGACGGCCCGGCTTTTCGCCAACGTCCTGCGCTGGGACCCGGCCTACCTGGGAACCCAGGGGCCGACGCTGCCCGGCGAAGGGAAGTTCGTGCGCAAAATAAAGCCCCTCTACCGGCTGACCGAGTTCGAGACGGCGGCCTACTGTTTCTTAAAGGGCATCGACCACTGGAAAGCGGCCTGCCCCTACAGCGGCGGGGCCAGCTTCACCGGCCACAAAAAGCTCATCGCCGACCTGGAAGACCGCAGCCCGGGCCAGAAGATCGCGTTTTACGAGGCATTTTTGGCCCAGGGCCGGCCGCGCTTTGCCGGCGCGTCCCGGGGCGAGGGCCAGGACGTGCTTTATGCCTGCGCCCAGTGCGGCTTTCCGTCGTCCGGGGAGGTCTGCGGCGTGTGTCGGGTGCGCGAGCAGGTGGCGGCCCACAAGGCGCGGCGGGCCTCGGCCTGAGTCAGCCCGGCCTCTCCCCTACTTCTTGGGCGCGGCCTTGGCGGCCGGCTTGGCCTTGGCTTTGGGGGCGGGCTTGGGCTTTTTCTTTTTCGGCTTTTTCTTGGGCAGCTTGCCCTCTTCGGCGAGCTTGAAAAGCTTGCGCTTTTTCGAATCAAAGGTCAGCGCCGTGTTGATGGCGGCCAGGGCCAGGGCGGCGATGGTCAAAATCACCACCAGGCCCTTTTGCAGCTGCCACTTCTGGTTCTCCATCATCTCGGCCACCCAGCCCTGGCCGTAGCGCTGGAAAAAATAGACCATAAGCGGCACGACAAGGAGCGACAGCCCCAGGCTGGCCACTTCCATCCACATGAAATTGCGCCCGAAAAGCATGACGAAAAAGGTGGTGTCGCGCACGACCCGAAGCGTCACCAGCCGCGTGCGCAAGGTCTGGATGCGCTCGTCCACCTCGGGCATGGTCTCACGGCTTTTGCGGAAGTTCTCGGCCTCGTCCATTTTGGCCGTGCGCATCCAGTTGAGCCTGGTGGCGCAGTAGTTGAAGTCGCGGTTGAACTCCCGCAGCATGGCCGGAAAGGGGAACCAGGCCGCCTCCCGCTGAATGGCCCTCAGGTCCTCCACCTGCCGGTCCTGGCGGGCGCGCATGGCGGTCAGCTCGGCCTCGATGGCCTTTTTGACCTCGGCCTCGAAGACGTCCACCCCGGTCACGAATCGCTTGAAGGCCACGTAATTGCTGACCTTGCCGAGCTTGCCGAGTTCCTCGGCGCGGCTGGCCGCCTCGGTCAGGTAGGGGTCCTCGTCGAGAAAACGGCCCCGCACCGCCTCGGACAGTTCGGCCAGCACCGATTGCCGCCCCCTGGCTTCCTCACGGGCCGTGTTCCAGATGCGCCACAAGGCCGCAAGCACTTGCAGCCGGCCGCGTTCCAGTTCGGGATCAAGCATCACCCGGTGGAAGGCCGGAGGGTCGGCGGCGACCAGGGGCAGCAGATACTGCAGCCCTTGGTCAATGAAGCCCATTTTCACCAAACAGACGCCCTGGCGATAGATCGGCTCGCTCCACTTGGGGTTTTCGCGCAGGGTTTCGCGGTACTGGGCAATGGCCCGGTGGCAGTCGCCCTGGATTTCCCAGGCCCGGCCTTCGAGAAAATGAAAATAGCCGCGCTGCAGGGCGGTATAGCAGAGCCGGCCGGACTCCTGCCAATAATAGACGGTCTTGGTCCAGTCGCCGGCCTCCAGGGCCTGGAAGCCTTGCAGGGACTTGGGCTGGTAGGCCCGAGGATACTTGGACAGGGCCTCGGCCATGAGCGCGTCGTAATTCTCGGCGTCGCCGGCTCGAAGGGCCGACAAGGCCCCCCAGAAGAAATCGCCCTCGCGCTGGCCGAGTTGACTCAGGCCATCGGGAAAGGTCTTGCCCTTGCTGCGCCACACGATTTCCAGCAAACGCAGCTGGAAGGGCATGTCGGTCTCGAAGATGGACTGGTAATAGAGCGAGGCCGCGTCGGTTCCGCCGAGAAGCCGAGCCGACTCGGCGGCGAAATCGGCGGCCAGGGCGCTTTCCAGGCCTTCAGACAAAGCTTCGAGGCTGCCCATGTCCACGTCGCCAAACCGCTCCCACACCCCGGGGTCCAGGGCCATGAGCTGCTTGGACGGGCAGTCGCGCGGCTCGTGGTTATTAAGCCCACAGTAAAAGCACGGTTTGGCGTCGCCGCCGGACAAGGCCGACGGCAGAGGCACGGCCAACTCGCCCTGGGGTTGCTCGTCGGCTGCGGCCTCGTCGGCCGACTCGACTCGGGCCAGGCTGACGTTGCACCAGTCCTCGATATTGATGCCCCGGGACAGCGTGCGGGCCTCGTGGATGACGAAATCGTCGCCCAATAAAAAGGCCGTGCGGTAGCTCATGTGGGGAAAATCCGGGCTCATCTGGTCCCAGTCCAGGCCCAGGCGGCGCGGCAGGTCCTTGCCCAGGGTGCGGCCCTTGG
>JAEZEM010000481.1 GCA_023417745.1 Pseudomonadota bacterium | reverse complement strand
TTGCCCGCCCGGCCGGAAAGGCCAGGGTGACGCGAAGGCCCGGGCTGTTGTCGCCCAGGCGCAGCTCGGCCTGGTGCAGGCCGGCGGCGGCGGCGACCAGGGACAGGCCCAGGCCGCTGCCCGGAGTGTTGCGGCTCGATTCCAGGCGGGTGAAGCGTTCCAGGACGAATTCGCGGTGCTCGGCCGGGATGCCCGGACCGGTGTCGGCCACGGTCAGTTCCGGGCCGGCCGGGCCGACGGTCAGCGACAGGGTCACCCGGCCGCCGTCCGGGGTGTACTTGACGGCGTTGTCCAGGAGGTTGGCCAGGGCCTGGGAGAGCAGGTGGCGGTTGCCGGGCACGGTCACCTGGGGGGCGAGGTCCACTTCCAGGGACAGGCCGGCCTCCTCGGCCACGGGCTCGTAGAGTTCGGCGGCGTCGGCGGCCAGCCTCGTCAGGTCGATGTCGGTGAAGTCCTGGCGTCGCGCTCCGGATTCGGCCTGGGCAATGGTCAAGAGCGCGTTGAAGGTCTGCAGCAAGCCGTCGATCTCGGTGATGGCCCGTTCCAGGGCCTGGCGGCAGGCTTCGGGCTCCTGGGGCCGGGCCAGGGTCATTTCCAGGCCCGAGCGGATACGATTAAGGGGGCCGCGCAGGTCGTGGGCGATGTTGTTGGAAACTTGGCGCACGCCGTCCATGAGGCGGCCGATCTGGTCGAGCATGGCGTTTAAGTTTTCGGCCAAGCGGTCGAATTCGTCGCCGGCCCCCCGGGTGGGGATGCGGCGGCTGAGGTCGCCGTTCATGATTTCGCGGCTGGCCTTGGTGATGACGTCGATGCGCTTGAGCATCCAGCGGCTGGTCAAAACGCCCCCGGCCCCGCCAAGGACGACGGTTAAGAGCATGCCCCAGATCAGCGCGTCGACGATGAGTCGCTCCACCTTGACCCGCTCGGACACGTCGCGGCCGACCACGAGATGGAAGTTGCCGGGCAGCAGGAAGTAGCGCATGCGCACCCGGCGCGGTTCGAAGTTCTCGGTGTCCTCCAGGGTGGCGTCGAACCAGCCCGAGCCGGTGTCCTTGAACTTGGGCCAGTCGGGCAGATTGCCGGCCAGCGGATTGAACTTCCAGTCGGTGAGCAGATACACGCTCGATCCGGCCTTGTCCTTGGCCACGCGGGACTTGATGACGCGGATGAGCCCGGTCAGCCCCAGTTGGCTATACTGCTCGGCCAGTCCCTGGATCTCGGCGTTGATGGTTTCGTCGGTCTGGCGTTCCATGAAGCCGGCCGTGGACGAATAGATGAACCACAACAGCACCAGCACCGACAGGCCGAAGGCGGCCATGTGCAGGATGGACAGGCGCAGGGTGGAGGAGCGCAGGAGCTTAGCTGCTATCACGCAGGCTGTACCCGGCGCCGCGGACGGTGGATAAAAGCGGTTTGTCGTGGCCCTTGTCGATTTTTTGCCGCAGCCGGCTCACATGGACGTCGATGACGTTGGTCTGGGGATCAAAGGAATAGTCCCAGACGTTTTCCAGCAGCATGGTGCGGGTGACCACATGGCCGGCGTGGCGCATGAGGTATTCGAGCAGGGCGAATTCCTTGGGCTTGAGGTCGATGGGCCGGCCGGCCCGGCGCACGGTGCGCCCGACCAGATCCATTTCCAGGTCGGCCACCTTGAGCATGGTGTCCGGGGCGTCGGAGCGGCCCCGGCGCAGCAAAGCCTCCAGCCGGGCCAGCAGCTCGGCAAAGGCGTAGGGCTTGACCAGATAATCGTCGCCGCCGGCTTTTAAGCCCTTGACCCGGTCGTCCACGTCGCCCAGGGCCGAGAGGATGAGCACCGGGGCGGCGTTGCCGGCCGAGCGCATGGTCTTGACGATGGTCAGCCCGTCAACGCCGGGCAGCATCCGGTCGACCACGCAGGCGTCATAGGTCTCGGCGGCCACGCGGTAGAGGGCCTCGCGGCCGTCGGCCACATGGTCCACCACATAGCCCGATTCCTTGAGTCCTTTGACCAGATAGGCGGCGGCGTCCAAGTCGTCTTCCACGATAAGTACGCGCATGATGTTGTCCTTTACCCCTTTTGGGGGTCCGGGGGCCTAAGGCTCCCGGCCGCCGGAGGCATCTTTTCTTCGCTTTTCTTGCCGCGCCTGGCGGCGACGCGGGCCAGGGCGGCGTCGAGTTCGTGCATGTCGATGGGTTTGGCCACGTAGTCGTCGAAGCCGGCCTGGAGCATCTGTTCCCGGTAGCCTTTGACGGCATGGGCGGTGAGCGCCACGGCCGGGGTGGCGGCGGCTGGTCCGAAGCGGGTCGGGTCGCGCAGCAGGGCCAGGGTGTCGGGGCCGTTGAGCTCGGGCATTTCCACGTCCAGGAGCACGCAGTCAAAGGGCGTTTCGGCCAGGGCGGCCAGAGCCTGCCGGCCGTTGTCCACGGCCGTGACCGTGTGCCCTCGGCGCTCCAGAAGTCGCGTGGCCACGATCTGGTTGATGTGGTTGTCTTCGACCAGGAGCAGGCGAAGGGGGATGACCGGCTCGACCGGCCCGGCCGGGTGCGGGGGCGGGGCGGCGATTTCGGTCTGGACCTCGGGCAGAGCGAAGACGGCGGTGAAGGAGAAGGTGCTGCCCCGGCCCGGATGGGAGGCGACCCAGATGTGTCCGCCCATGAGGGCCACGAGGCTTTTGCTGATGGAAAGCCCAAGGCCCGTGCCGCCGGCCCCCCGGTTGAGGCTGGCGTCGAGCTGGGTGAAATAGTCGAAGATGCGGCCGTGCTTGTCGGGCGGAATGCCGATGCCGTCGTCGGCCACGTCGAAGCGCAGTGTGACGGCGTCCGGGGCGTTGGCGGCGTCCGGGTCGGGGCGCACGCCAATGCGCACGAAGCCGTTTTTGGTGAACTTCAGCCCGTTGGACACGAGATTGGCCATAACCTGGGCCAGACGGCCGGGATCGCCGACCAGGACGTCGGGCACGTCCGGGGCGATGTCCAGGGACAGGCAGTTGCCGGCGCGCTCGGCCAGGGCGTGAAAAAGGCGCAGGCACACGCCCAGGGTCTGGCGCAGGGAGAAGCGGGAGCGGGCAAGCTCCATGCGCCCGGCCTCGATGCGGGAAAAGTCGAGGATGTCGTTGATGATTTCCAGCAGGTTGACGGCGGACTGGCGGGCCAGGTCGAGGTAGTCGCGCTGCTCGGGGGTGAGTTCGGTGGCCATGGCCAGTTCGATCATGCCCATGACGCCGTTCATGGGGGTGCGAATCTCATGGCTCATGGTGGCCAGGAACTGCGATTTGGCGCGGTTGGCGGCCTCGGCGGCCTCCATGGCCCGGGTGAGGCGCTGCCTGGTGCGCATGAGCTCGGTGACGTCGATCATGGCCTCGATGATGGACGGCGAACCGGGCAGGCGGCGGGCGGTCTTGTACATGACGCGCTCGCCCGCCAGGGTGTTGACGAGGCACTCGCGCTCGCGCACCAGGCCGGACTCGTCGGCCAGGACCGGACAGGTTTCCTTGTTGCACAGCGAGGTCTTGCAGGACAGCCCGGTGGCGTCCTTGCCGAACAGCCGTTCGGCGGCGGGATTCTGGTATTCGAGGCGGCGGTCGCCGTCCTCGCCCAGGCGCACCTTGACGATGGGGATGGGGGCGCTGTCCAGGACCATTTCCAGGTCGCGGCGGGCCAGTACGTTTTCGGTGACGTCGAGGACCAGGGCCTGGATGGCGTCGACCTGGCCGTCCCTGTCCCGGTGCAGCTGAAAATGATTGGTGACGTGCCGGACCTGGCCGTCGGCGGTGCGCTGGCGGTAGTCCAGGGCAAAGGCGTCGCGGCCGGCGTCGGCCGCCTCGCGCAGGGCCGTCTTGACCTGGTCCCGGTCGTCGGGATGGATGAGATCCCAGGGCGAGTGTCGGCCGGAGAGCAGTTCCTGGCGGGAAAAGCCGAACCGGTCGATGTTGGAGGACACGTAGGAGACCGGCCCGAGCTCGCCGTCCTTGACGGCGCAACGGATCAGATAGGCCGGGCTGGCTTCCAGGATGAGCCGGGCCATGTCGGCGTCGGAAAGGTCTTCCCCGCCAGGGGCCGGAGCGACGTGGCTTTGGGCTTGATGTCGCGGGCCGGCGGCAAAGTCGTCGTCGGGATCAATCATAAGCGGGCACCCATGGTGGACGGCGACCGAGGGGCCGGCATCCGCGTCTAGTCCTGCTATATGCCAAGGCACGAGCCTTGGAAAGAGGCCATGGGCGCGGTTTCTTTTTGGGCGCTTTGCGGATATGTCCCGGGTCGTGTATGCTGCACCCGTCGCCCGGCCCGGCCCGGGCCCAAGGAGTCGATATGGACCGTCGTGAAGCGGGATTGTGGAAGACGATGCAAATCCTGGGACTGGCCGTCGCGGCGGCCTTTTGGCTTTCGGCCGTTCTGGCTCCGGCGGCCCTGGCCCAGAAGGCCGGGCCGTTGACCTTTGGCGTGCTGTTGCCGCTTTCCGGCCCCCTGGCCGAATTCGGCAAGACGTCCAAGGCCGCGCTGGACCTGGCCCAGGCCGACATCAACGCCTATCTGGCCGCATCGGGTCAGGGCGGGACGGCCACGTTTCTCATCGAGAACACCGGCGGCAACCCGGAGCAGGCGCTTGAAAAGCTCAAGTCCCTGGCCGGGCGCGGGGTGCGGGCGGTCATTGGCCCCTATTCCGACGACGAGGCCGAGGCCTGCCTGGAATTCGCCGACAAGAACAACATCGTGCTCTTAAGCCAGGGCAGTTCCGGGCCGTTTCTCTCCAAGAAAGGCGACAACCTGTTTCGACTTTCGCCTTCGGACACCTATCAGGCCGAGGCGGTCACCGGGCTCATGCGCCAGGAGGGCGTGACGGCCATCGTGCCCTTGTGGCGAGCCGACCGGTTCGGCGACGACATGGTGGTGCACGTCAAGGCCCGCTTCAAGCTGCTTGGCGGCGAAACCCTGCCGGGCTCGCGCTATTCGGCCGACCGCAAGGATTTCGCGCCCATCCTCGACGATCTGGCCAAGCAGCTGGCCCAGGCCCAGCGGACCGGGGCGTCGGCCAAGGCGGCGATTTATTTCGCCGGCGGCGAGGAAATCGTGCCCATTCTCAAGGCGGCGGCCAAGCGGCCGGAGCTGACAAACGTCGGCTGGTACGGCTCCAGCGCCACGGCTATGCTCGACGCCATCGCCAAGGACCCGGAGAGCGCGGCGGCGGCCATGAAGGTGCGCCTGGTCAGTCCCCGCTACGGCGAGGGCGGGGCCAACGTCTACGGGCTTATTGAGCGGCGCATCCAGGAAAAGACCGACACCTTCCCCGACGCCCAGAGCGTGGCCGCTTACGACGCGGCCTGGGCGTCCTTTTTCACGGCCCAGGCCGTGGGCGGCACGTCGGATTTCGCCCGATTCAAGCAGGGGCTGGTCCAGACCTGCGAGCGCATGTACGGGGCCACCGGCTGGCTGGCGCTCAATGAGCACGGCGACCGCCGCGAGGACTGGGACTTCGATTTTTGGGTATTGCGGACCGAAAACGGCAAGCCGTTTTGGGAAAAGGCGGCCCGTTACCAGTTCGAGCCGGGCACGGCCAAGGAGCTGTTCCTGAGCACGGGCAAGAAGTAGCCGGCTCCCTTCTCAGAAAATGCAGCGGCCCGCCCCGGGACAACCGGGGCGGGCCGCTTTGCGTTGGGGGCTAACCGTCCAGCTCCAGCGGCACGGTCAGGTAGACGTCGGTGCCCTGGCCGGGGCGGCTGTCCATGCACACGGTCCCGCCCATGAGGCCGACCAGCCGGCGAGTGATGGCCAGCCCCAGGCCCAGGCCGCCGAAACGGCGCGAGGCCGAGGCGTCCTCCTGGGTGAAGGGCTCGAAAATGTACTCAAGCTTGGCGTCGGTCACGCCCATGCCCGTGTCCGAGATCATGGCCAAAAGCCGCCAGACCTCGCCGCAGGGTCCCGGCGTCCGCTGGCCGCCGAGAAAAAGCCTGGCCTCGCCGCCCATGGTGAACCGCACGGCGTTGCTCATGAGATTGGCCAGGGCCTGGGTGAGGCGCGCCTGATCGCCGACCAGCGTCGCCGGCAGATCGGGGGAGACTTCGACCACCAGGGCCACGCCCTTGGCCTTGGCCATGTCGGTGAAGCGGCCGGTCACCTCCATGGCGGCCAGACCCGGGTGGAACGGCTGGCGACGCAGCACCACCCGGTGGGCTTCGAGACTGGCGTAGTCGAGCATGGCGGCGATGACGTCGAGCATGGTCAGGCCGGACTTGACGGCCTGGGCCAGGCCGGCCTGGGTCGGGGCGGGCAGGTCGCAGCCCTGAACGTGTTCGAGCATGCCGAGCATGATGTTGAGCGGCGTGCGCAGCTCATGGGACAGCACGGCCAAAAATTCGGTCTTGGCCCGGCTGACGGCTTCGGCGGCCTTGCGGGCCCGGGCCAGATCATCGGCCCGCTTGCGTTCGGTGACGTCCATGGCCAGGCAGACCACGCCTTCCTCGCCCGGGTCCTGGCCGCGCAGCAGGGCCAGGGACACCAGCACCGACAGCGTGCGGCCGTCCTTGCCGCAAAGGGTTTTTTCGAGGCCGGTCATGCCGCCGGAAGCGAGCAGTTCCGTCACCGGGGCCGTAGTCAGAAAGACGCCCAACGGGTCACCCGGGGGGAAAAGGCTGGTGGCCGGCCGGCCGACGAGCTCCTGCGGGGCATAGCCGAGCATGTCGCTGCCGGCCCGGTTGCACAGACGCACGTGGCCTTCCCGATCAATGACCCACAACGCCTCGTTGACGTGGGATAAAATGCGTTCCAGGGACTCCTTGGCCCGGGCCAGCCCTTTCCGGGAGGCGACCAGGCCGTCGGCCATGGCGTTGAAGGCCGTGGCCAGTTGCCGGGTTTCGGTCGGGCCGGCCACCGGGGCGCGCACTGACAGGTCGCCGTCGGCAATGGCCCGGACGGCCTGTCCCAGCCGGGCCAGGGGGCGGGTCAGACCGCGCGTCCACCAAAGCGAGGCCAGAAAGGCCACGAAGGCGGCTATGGCCGCCACGGCGGCGGCCCACAATCCCAGTTCAGCCTTTGCTTCGTCCACGACCTGATGCAAGGGTGTGGCCACCATCACCGACAGCCCGTGCAAGCCCACCGGCGCCGTGCCCAGGATATTCGGCTGGCCGGCGAAGTCGCCGGTCACGGCGTGGCCGCCGTCCTGGGTAATCAGCCCGGCCACGGCCTCGGGCAGGTCTGCCCGGCCAAAGCCGCCGTCCTCGCCCCCGTTCGGCAGGAGCAGGTCGCCCTCGTGGACCAGTCCGACCACCCCGCCATGCTCCAGACGCAAGGTTTGCAGGGACGCGGTGAGCCCGGACAGGGGCAGGGTGACCAGAAAAACGCCCAAGGGGGCGTCAAAGGGGTCGAGACGGGCTTCGGCCATGGCCAGCCAGGCGTCCCGGCCGTCGGCGGCCAAGTGCAGGGCCGAGACCACCGTGTCGGGGTTGGCCAGGGCGTCGGCGACCAGGGCTGTATCGGCGGCCGGAGCGAGGGCATCGGTGAAGCCGGTGCGGGTGACGGCGTATTCTCGCACGCCGTGGGCGTTGACAAAGGCGATGCTGGAAAAGGCGTGGCGGTGCTGGCCAAAAAGCGCCTGAAGCACATGATAGTCGTGCACGGCGGCGAAGCGGTCAAGATCGCGCGCCCCGGCCAGAAGCCGCAGCCGATTTTCGCCCTGGGTGACGGCCATGGCCGTTTCCCGGGCCAGACCGGCGGCCAGGAGCCGCATTTTTTCCTGCTCTTCGCGTTCCAGGACCGAAACGGCCAGATGGAACATGCCGCCGCCCAGGAGCAGGGTCAAAAGCGCCACCAAGGCCAACTGGCCCATGAGCACCTGCGTCTTGATGGACCGGATCATCAGGGCGTGGCGGGCTTGGCGGGACTGGGCAGGCAGCCGAGGCGGGCCATGAGGGACAGGGCGTCGGGGCCGGACAGAAACTTGAGAAACCGGGCGGCAGCCGGGGACAAGGGCGGTTTGTAGGCCAGGCCGAAGGGAATGACGACGGGATAGCTGCCCCGGCCGACGCTTTCCAAGGTCGGCGCGACGCCGTCCAGGGCCAGCGGCTTGAGGGTGGTGGAGGTCATGGCCGCCAGGGAAAAATAGCCGATGGCTCCGGGATGTCCGGCCACCAGGGCCACGGCTTCGGCGGTGGCGTAGGCCACGGCCTGGCCTTGACAAGCATCGGCCTCGAAACCGGGTATGGCGGCGTTTAAGAGTTCCCGGGAGGTCTCCGGGGTCTCGCGGCAGACCCGGGCCACAGGCAAGTCCGGGCCGCCAAGCTCCGACCAGTTCTTGACGCGGCCGGCAAAAACGGCCTGGGCCTGGGCGCTGCTCAAGCCCTTGATCCCGGTCACCGAGGGATGGACGGCGAAGACCACCGGCGTGGCGGCGAAAACGATTTGGCTCAGGCCGGCCGCGATTTCGTCGTCACGCAGCGGCCGGGCCGTGCGGGCCAGTTCGGCCTTGCCGCCGAGCACCAGCCGGATGCCGCCGGTGGTGCCCACGGAGTCGGGAATCTCCACCGTGATGCCGGACACGTCGCGCTTGAAGTGTTCGGCCAGCAGACGCAGCACGTCCTGGCTGTCGCCGGTGCCGGGGATGGTCAGGATCGTCCCCTCGGCGGCCAGAGCCGCCAGCGGGAACAGCCCGACCAATCCGGCCAGCAGGGTCAGGGTCAGAATCAGAACCGGGGCGGGACGCGAAAACGGGGCGCAAGCCATGGTTCCTCCAAATCAAGCCGGTCGAGAGCGCCGGCAAAGGGTGGCCTGCAGCATGGCCAGCAGTCCCCACAGAGCGGCCGTGGCGACCAGGGTGAACAGGGTCAGCCGCACCCGCTCGGACGTCATGCCGGCCAGGGCCTCCCGATGCCGGGCCTCCACGGCCGAGAGGTCGAACCGGGGGCCAAGCCGGGCCGCGAAATCAGCGGCCAGGCGTTCGTAGGCCCGGTCCCAGTCGCCGCCGGCGGCGGAGGGGTCGGGCAGAAACGTCTTGTCGACGGCGTTAAGGGTCAGGATCGCCAGCCGGTAGCGCTGCTCGGACAGCTTTTCCGGGGTCGGCCAGTCGGCCCGGGCCGCAGCCAGGGCGACGACGAGCCAGCCGGCCCCGGCCAGCAGGAACAGGCGCTTGCGGACAGCCGGACTCAACGCCGTCTCCGCCGCCCCTTGCGCTTGGTCGAAGGCACGGCCAGGGGCGCTTCGCCGCCTTCGATCAGCGTCAAATCCACGGCCAGCCGGCCGAGGTCCACGCCGGAGAGTTCCACCGCCACCGGCTGGCCCAGGCGGAAGCGCCGGCCGGTGCGTTCGCCGAGGAGTTCGTGGCGTTCGGCGTTGTGCTGGTAGTAGTCGTCGGACAGGCTCGACAGGCGAACCATGCCCTCGGCCATGACTTCCTTGAGCTCCACCCAGAAGCCGAAGTCGGCGATGGAGCCGATGACGCCGGTGAATTCCCGGCCCACCTTGTCGGCCAGAAACAGCACCGTCACGCGCTTTAAGATCTCGCGCTCGGCCTCCATGGCCACCCGCTCGCGGCGGCTGATGTGCTCGGCCACCTTGGGCAGTTTGGAGGCCAGCTTGGCCGGCGCGCCCTTGCCGGCGGCCACGGCCTTGAGCGACCGGTGGACGACCAGATCGGCGTAGCGGCGAATGGGCGAGGTGAAGTGGCAGTAGCAGGTGGAGGCCAGGCCGAAATGGCCGTCGTTTTTGGGCGAATAGGAGGCCTGCATCATGGTGCGAAGGGCCAGCCGGCTGACCAGGAAGTCGACGTCGGAACCCGAGGCGTCGCGCAGCACGGCCGACAGGTCGCCAGGGCCGGGCTTGACCGGCAGCTTGGTGGCCATGTCGGTGGTGGCCAGGAGCTTGAACAGCGCTTCCAGCTTGGCCGGGTCCGGCTCGGGGTGGACGCGGTAGAGCACCGGCGCTTCGCGTTCGGTGAGGAAGCGGGCCACGGCCTCGTTGGCCGCGACCATGAATTCCTCGACGAGCTGGTGGCCGAAGTGGTGGGCCTTGGGCCGGATGTCCTCGGCCTCGCCCTGGAGATTGAACAGGATTTCCGGCTCGGGCAGGTCGAAGTCGAGGTTGCCCCGGGCGGCGCGCACCTCGTGGATGGCCCGGGCCAGGACCTCGGCCGTTTCCAGCAGCGGCAGGATCTTGCCGAGGTTTTTGCGCTCGTCCTCGTCGCCCAGAAACAGCGCCCGGTTGACCTGGGAATAGGTGAGCCGGGCCTTGCTCTCGATGACGGCCGGATAGAAGTCGGTGCGCCCGGGCACGCCCTTGGCCGTGAAATCGATCTCGGCCACCACGGCCAGACGCGGCACGTGGGGGTTTAAGCTGCACAGCCCGTTGGAGATGCGCTCGGGCAGCATGGGTTCCACGGACTGGGGGAAGTAGTAGGAGTTGCCGCGCTCAAGGGCTTCCTTGTCCAGGGCCGAGCCCTCGGGCACATAGTGGGAGACGTCGGCGATGGCGACAAACAGCGTGTAGGCCCGGCCGCGTTTTTTCACGTACACGGCGTCGTCGAAGTCCCGGGCCTTGGCCCCGTCGATGGTGACGAACGGCAGGGCGCGCAGGTCCTTGCGGCTGGCGAAATCGGCTTCGCCGGGCTGCTCGGGCAGGGCCTCGGCCTCGCGCAGCACCTTGGGCGGGAAGGGGCCGGGGATGTCGTGGTTGAGCTTGACCAGCCGTTCCTGCACGGACACGTCGCCCTGGGCCCCGAGCAGTTCCAGGCCCCGGCCGGAATAGAGCTTGTATTCGAGCTTCTCGCCGATGTGCACCTGCATGACGTCGTCGGCCATGGGGTCGCGGCCGCCGTCTTTTGGCAGGAAGTCCACCATGAAGCTCATGGTGTGGCGGGGATCGGTGGGGCGGCACAGATACAGGTCCGAGGCCATGCGCTTGACCACCCGGCAGGGCAGGGTGACCACGCCGCGTTCGATGACGCGGGCGATGCGGCCTTCGTGGTTCTTGTCCTTGCGTTCCCGGGTGACGGCGGCCACGACCCGGTCGCCGTGCCAGGCGTCGCCGATATCCTTGGGATGGATGAAGATGTCCTTGCGGCGCTTGTCCTCGGGCAGGACATAGCCCACGCCCGAGCGGCTGATTTCCAGGGTGCCCGTCACCAGGTGCATGCTTTCGACGAGGCCAAATCCCCGGCGGACGCGTATGATCTTGCCGGCCTCAAGCAATTCGTCGAGGGCGGCGAGGACTTCGTGCATCTTGGCGCGCGGCGCGCCGAGCTGGCGCAGTAAATCCTTTTCGCCAAGGGGCTTGCCGCTTTCGCGGAAAACCCGGGCCACGGCGGCGGCGTCGATGCCTCCGCCCTGGGCGTTCTTGGCGTCTTTTTTCTTTCTCTTGGTCGTCATGGTTCCTCCGGCATTGCGCGCTCCTCTTACTGTATATCCCCATGGTCCGGGGCACAAGCATGGCGGGGCGTTGCCGGCGTTTTTCGGCCATGTTAGCACAGGGGCGGACGAGTCAAGGAGGCGTCATGGTCCCTTTTGCCTGCCGGTTGTTGGGCGAGATTCGCTATCCCGAGGACTATTCCTTTGAGCGGGTGGCGGCCATCGAGACCGAAATCGGAGCGGTTCTGGAAGACGCGCTGGCCTCTCTGGGCGTGGCGCGGGTGGAAGTCGCGCCGGGTCCGGAGTCGTTGACGTTTGAAGTGGCCTGCGACGCCTGTTCTTCCGAAGAGGGCGCGGCGGTGTGCGAGGCGATACTGCCTTTGGCCGACGACGGCCCGCTTGGCCGGGTGGTGGTGATGCGGTCGGCCGACGAGCCGATCACGGTCTACTACTTTTGCGGCGAAAATCTGGACGAGGTGTCGGTGGAGCGGCCGACCTGCTCGGTGGCTGAATAATCCGTCAGTCCGCCGCCCCCAGCCAGCCCGGCAGATAGTGCCGCGCCGCCGCCAGCTTGGCGTCGAGTTCCCGGCAGCCCGGAACGTGCTGCTCCACCAGCGCCCAGAACCGGGCTGAATGGTTGAGTTCCCTGGTGTGGCACAGCTCGTGGATCAGCACCAGCCGGCACAATTCCCACGGCAAGAACGCCAGCGTGAAATTGAGGCTGATGCGGCCCCGGGCCGTGCAGCTGCCCCAGCGGGTGCGCTGGGCGCGGATGGTCGCCCCGGCGTAGGGCAGGCCCGTTTCCTGGCTGACCCGGGCCAGGGCGTCTTTTAAAAGCGCCCCGCCCCGGTCGCGGCAGAACATAGTCAGCGCGCCGGCCACGGCCGCCATGTCGTTAACCGCTCCGGACACCAGCAGCGACCGAGGTCCCCGGGGCGTTAGCAGACAGCCGTCGCGGTCCCGCGCGGCATAGGCCACGTCCCACTGCCGGTCAAAGGCCGTGAGCACGATTTTTTCCGGCCGCGCGGCGGCCGCTCCCGGCTGCGGGGGCGTCCCTTCGGCGGCCAGCCGGTCCCAGGTCGCGGCGATCCAGGCGCTCCTGGCCCCGACCGCTTCGGCCAGGCGCGAGGGCGGCAGCCCCACCGGCGCGGTAATAACCAGCCCCTGGCCGGGGATCAGGCGCAGCACCACGTTTTTGGCCCGGGCGTTTTCCCGCACCGCCACCGGCATAGGGCGCGGCAGACGGGCGGCGGCCAGAGCGGCCGCGCCGGCTGCGTCAAAGGGCGGCCGACGTCTGGCCGCGCGCTCCCGGGCTGGCCCGAAAGACGGCTTGGGGGTTGTGTTCGCGCGCGTCAACGTCTACCCTCCTGCGGGCCGCATAGTCGGCCGCACGGCTGGCCGTCAAGGGCCGGCCCAAGGAGCTTTCCATGCCTGTCACGCGCCTGCGCCTTGCCGCGTATGCCCTGCTGTTGGCGTTGCTGCTTTCCTTCGGCTGCGCCCCGAAAACGGTCACACCGCCGAGCGCGCCCGCCGCCCCGGTCAAGGGCCAGGGCGAGGTCGAGGACCTGCGCGTCCTGCCCCAGGACCTCTCCGCCTACCTCGGCCCCGACGCCGACAAGCCGCTTTTTTCCCAGGAACAGACCACCCTGCGCATGGAGGGCTTTCTCCAGGAATGGACCAAGCCCTGGTATCTGACCAAGCCCAGCCCCCAGCGCAAGGATGTGGAAAAGATTTTCCACGCCTATGAAAAGCATCCCGGCTTCGGCCCTCGGGGCGTGCGCCACGAGCCGGGCTCGGCCGCGGCGCTTTTGGCCGCCGCCGGCCTGGGCAATTTCCCCAACAACGTGCGCAAGGCCATCACGGTCAAAAACACCAGCCAGCGCGGCATGCCGACCCATGAGCCGCGTTTTCTCGACCCGAGCCAGCCCGGGGAAGGCTATCCCTTCGATTATCTGCAACACACCTCGTTGCCGCCCGGAACGCCCCTTTTCGTGATCCACTCAAGCCGCGACGGCTCCTGGGTCTACACCGAATCGGCCCTGACCCACGGCTGGATGCCGGCGGCGGACATGGCCTACGTGGACGACGCCGTCATGCGGGCCTTTACCACGCCGCGTCTGGCCGCCGTGGTCCGCGAAAACGTCATGGTCGCCGAGATCGGCCAGGGCGTGGACATCGGCGCGGTCTTTCCCCTGGCCGGCCCGCCGGGGTCGGGGGGCGTCACGGTGCTCGTGCCGGTGCGCGGCGCGTCGGGCATGGCCGAACTCAAACAAGTTCGCCTGCCGGCCGGAGCGGCCGTGCCCATGCCCATGGTCATGACCCCGCGCAACGTGGCCGCCGTCGGCAACCAGATGATGCGCCAGCCCTACGGCTGGGGGGGCCTCGACGACCGGCGCGACTGTTCGGCGCTCACCCACGACCTGTTTACGCCGTTTGGCATCTATCTGCCCCGCAACTCGGCCAGCCAGGCGGCCTACGGCGGTTCGGTGCCCCTTGGCGACATGCCCGGCGACCAGAAAGAGGCGACCATCATCAACCAGGGCGTCCCCTTCGCTACCCTGGCCTACATGCCCGGCCATATCCTGGTTTATGTCGGCCAGTACAAGGGCCATCCGGTGATGTTCCACAACATGTGGGGTTTTCGGACCTTTGGCGAGAACGGCCGCGACGGTCGGCTGGTGATCGGCCGGGCGGTGGTGACCACGCTGCGGGCCGGCGAGGAGCTGCCTGCCGTGGGTCCGAGCCATATTCTGCTTAACAAGGTGCGCTCCCTTTCCATCCTGAGCCGCCCCTACTGATAGCGACCCGCGGAGGACGCGATGGGAAATCTTTTTGCCTGGGTAAGCCTGTGTTTCTGCGGCGGCGTGTTCGGCGCGCTGGCCAACAGCGTACTGGTGTGGATGGCCGGGAGCTATGGCTGGACAGCGGCCATGGGCGTGGCCATCGCCCCGGAGTGGACCTTGCCGTGGCTGTACCAGCGCATGGTCTGGGGTGGGCTGTGGGGGCTGGTCTTTGCGCCGCGCTTCATGCCCAACTCCTGTTTATGGCGTGGGCTTCTGGTGAGCGTGGGGCCGACGCTGGCCCAGTTGCTGATCGTGTTCCCGAACCAGCTCGACAAGGGCTACTGGGGGCTGGACCTCGGCAACCTGACGCCGCTGGTGGTGGTGGTGGCCAACGCGGTCTGGGGCCTCGCCGCCGCCGCCTGGATCATGGGCGGCGACGACAACCGGCACGGCTACAGCCGACGGCTGCGCTAGGGCGGGGCCGCGCGGGGGGCTTGGGAGCGCGGCGCATCAGTCCTCCCCACATAGGCATGATGTCGCGCTTTTAGCGCCTCACGGTTTAAAGACAACAGGCAGCAAGCAGAAAGAGCATGTCGGTTCCAGACTTTCAAAGCATCATGCTTCCCTTGCTGCGCCTATTGAGCGACGGGAAAGAATGGACGAATGCTGATATTTATAAAGAATTACTATCGATCCTCGCCTTGTCCGAGGAAGATGCGCAACAGCTTCTGCCCAGTGGGAAGATGCCGATATTTGTCAACCGGGTCGCCTGGGCCAAGACGCATCTGAAGCAGGCGGGACTTGTTTCCTCCGTCAGAAGAGGCGTGTATAAAGTAACGGATCTCGGACGTTCCGTGTTAAAGGATCATCCCCAAAAGATTGATATTCGCTTTTTGATGCAGTTCCCGGATTTTTGTCGTTTTCGTAGCCGGAAGGCTGAGAAAGGCGAAAATCCCGATGTCGCTGCCGAGACCGGGAACGGATTATATTCCAAAACACCTGAAGAGCTTATTGAGTCTGGCGTCAATGCGATTACTGAGGCCGTGGAGAACGCGGTTCTGGAATCCGTCCGAAAAGCCTCACCGTATTTTTTTGAGAAAGTCGTTTTGGATTTGCTCTTGGCCATGGGCTACGGCGGTTCACGGCAGGATGCCGGCAGATTGACGGCAAGAACCGGCGACGCTGGCATTGACGGCGTCATCAATGAAGACAAGCTGGGTCTTGACGTCATCTACATCCAGGCCAAGAAATGGGACGGCTGCGTGGGCAGACCTGAAGTGCAAAAATTCGCGGGCGCGCTGCAAGGGCAAAGAGCGACCAAGGGCGTTTTTATAACGACATCGTATTTTTCAAAGGATGCGCAAGACTTCGCCGGCTCCATTCAGAGCAAGATCATCCTGATTGACGGAGAGCGTTTGGCGCGATTGATGGTGGAATACGGCGTTGGCGTGTCCGTGGTGCAGACGTTTCACGTCAAGAAGATTGATTCCGACTATTTTTCGGAAGATTAGCAGCAGTCATTGGGAGGCAGGCCTCCAGCAAAACGCGAGTACTTGGCCTGAGACAAAAGGCGAACTGGCTGTTCCAGTTCGCCTTTTGTATTTGCCGTCATGGGCTGTCCCAGTCCCCCATTTGGGGGGTCTGGGGGCCTCAGGCCCCCAGCCGCCGGAGGCATCCCTTTGTTTTGTCTACCTCGCACGATCCCGAATAATCGCCTTGGCCGGGATCAATCCGGTGGCTGCCGCCGACACGATGTTGCCGGCCACGCCCGGCCCGTCGCCGGCCACGTACATGCCGCCGATGGCTGTTTCCAGGTCCTTGGTCGTGTCGATCTGGGTGGCGAAGAACTTGATCTCCGGCGCGTAGAGCAGGGTCTCGTCGTTGGCCACGCCCGGGGCCACGGCGTTTAACTGCTCCAGCCCGTCCACGATGTTGGCCACAATGCGCTCGGGCAGGGCCATGGCGATGTCGCCGCAGGTGACCGAGGTCAGGGTCGGCTCGACGCTGCCCCGGCGGATGCGGCTCCAGGTGCTTCTGCGGCCGCGCTTGAGGTCGCCGAAGCGCTGGAGGATGGGGTTGCCGCCGCCGATCATGGTGGCCAGCCGGCCGATGGCTTCGCCGTAAGCCTGGTTGTCCGAGACCGGGTCGTTAAGGACCACCTTGGAGAGAAAGGCGAAGTTGGAGCTGTCCGACTTGGCGTCCATGTAGGCGTGGCCGTTGACGCACACGAAGTCCTGGTAGTTCTCCAGGGCCACGAACCCGCCCTGGTTGGTGCAAAAGGTCCGGGTCTGGTCGTCGTATTTGCGGGTGCGCACGAAAAAGGTCGGGTCGTAGATCACGTCGGTGATATCGGCCAAAATTTCGCTGTGCACCTCCACCCGCACCCCGACCTCGATGCCGCGCTGGCTGTAGGGCAGGCCATGGCGGCGGGCGAGCTGGCCCATCCATTCCGCGCCCACCCGGCCCGGGGCCAGGATGGCGGTCGGAGCCGTGTAGGTCGCCTTGTCCGTGAGCACGCCGGCCAGCCGGCCGCCTTCGACCACGATGTCGCGCACGGTCTCGCCGGTGGCGATGACGACGCCTTTTTCCTCCAGTCCCTTGGCCATGGCCCCGATGTGGGCCGGCAGATGGTCGCTGCCCAGATGCTTCTGGCGGATCAGCAGCAGTTCGATGCCGAGCTTGCGGGCTTCTTTGCGGATGGCCTTGGCCCGTTCCATGTCCGTGGGATAGACTTGCCCGTCCATGCCCAGGCTCGTGAACACGGCCTCGGTCTCCTCAATGAGCGCATTGGCCGCCGACAGCGGCATGAACTGGGTCAGGTCGGTCTTGCCAAGCTTGGGGATGAAATTGAGCTTGCCGTCGGAAAAAAGCCCGGCCCCGCCGATGCCCGAGAGGATGTTGCAGGGCTTGCATTTGACGCAGTCGGCCCGGCCCTTGATGGGACAGCGACGCTTGGCCGGGGCCTTGCCCTTTTCCAGCAGCAGCACGGACAGGTTGGAATGGTTGCACAGGTAGTGGGCTGCAAAAAGCCCGGCCGGGCCGCCGCCGACCACGATGACGTCGAATTCGGTACGCGTGGACTGGGACACGGGAAACCTCCGCAAAAAACCCCGCGCGCGGCGGGGGATGCTACGAACATACAGGGGAGCGGGGCGTCTTGGCAAGGTGTGCGCCGGCCGGTCCTGTCCGGCAAGGCGTCCGGCAGGCGGCAGGCAACGCCTGGCGAGGCGGAGGGAGGTGTTCGCGGTTCTTTTGCTTTGGTCCGCGATGGTGTAGGCTTGGGGCAGACCTGAAGTCAGCGCGAAGGATCGCGCGTCCGCCCCCGAACGGGCGGCGGCGAGGAGGTCACGTGACCCGGCAGCGAATACTGTTTGTCGACGACGATCCGCAACTGCTTGGCGGCTTGCGGCGGATGCTGTGGGACCGGCGCGAGGCCTGGGACATGC
>JAEZEM010000254.1 GCA_023417745.1 Pseudomonadota bacterium | reverse complement strand
CAACCTACGTTGCGCACCGTCCCGCGTCAAGCACTTTTTTTCAAAACCCGCCGACTCGTTTGTCGGCGGCCGCGCTTCCGGTTTCCCGAAGCGGAGGGCGTATCTACGCTGCCCCGTCCGGCCCGTCAAGCGCTTTTTTTCAATCACCGTTTCGCCCCGTTGGGCGACTCGGCCGCGCTGCCGTTTCGCCGCGCGGAGGAAGCTTCTACGCTCACCCGCCCGGCCCGTCAACGCTTTTTTTCACTCAACCCGAAGAACCGTTGTCCCTCAGTCCGCGTCGCCGGTTTCCGTCGGCGCGGAGGAGCGTGTCTACGCTCGCCCACCCGGCCCGTCAACGCTTTTTTTCAATCCCGCCCAGGTTTCTTGCGACCCCTGCTCGGGCCCGGCGCGGTTTCCCGCAGCGCGGACTTTCAGAATTACTCGCCCTACCGCCGGATTGTCAACCGCCTTTCACCAATTTGCCATAAATAGCCGCCGCGCCTTTGGCCCGGCATGTGCAACTTCCGCCGGCAAGCGGCAAGGTTTGCCCCTTGCCGGGCTTGAGACGAGGGACCAAACGGCTTTGGCCGGCCTTATCGGCTTTCCCCAAAGGACCAACCCTCGACATGCGCCCCGGCCCCGACCGGCAATTCCTGCCGCCACGGCAGCAAGGAAGGACGACTATGAGTTCGATCTGGACAGGAGTGAGCGGACTGCTCAGCTACAGCCAGGGCATCGCCACGACCGGCAACAACTTGGCCAACGTCAACACCGTGGGCTACAAGTCCTCGCGCATGTTGTTCGCCGACATGATCAGCACCATGGCCGGCGGCACCTCCGACGGCAGCCAGATCGGCACCGGCGTCCAGGTCGGCTCCATCGCCATGCAGACCTCCGTCGGCAGCCTTCAGGACGCCAGCAATTCCACCGACCTCGCCATCACCGGCGAGCATGGCTATTTCGTCGTCAAGGACGCCGCCAACGACAAGACCTATTACACTCGGGCTGGAGACTTCAACTTCGACAAGAACGGCAACCTCAAATCCGCCACCGGCTGCAATGTCCAGGGCTGGGCCGTGGACCAGGACGCCATCCTCAAGGCCAAGCGCAACAATGTCATCTTATCGGAAGTCCCGACCACCGGCACCGTCACCGACGTCGCCATCAAGGACTTCACCATTGCTCCCCAGGCCACGGGAACCATGGAGGTCGTCACCAATCTCGACAGCCAAAGCAGCGTCGGACAACTCGACGCCACCGATCCGTATTTCACCATGTTCAAGAACTATGACGCCACCAACGCCACGCCGGTGGCCGACTCCGACTATAGCGCCACCATCAAGATCTACGACTCTGAAGGCACGGCCCATACGGCTACGGCCTACTACTCCAAGACCAGCGACGAGTCCGGCAAGGAATACTGGGAATACATGGTCACCGTGCCGCCCGCGGAGGACGGCAGTTCCGCGACTTCGGGCACGACCAAGGCCGGCGTGCTTATGGTCGGCACCCTGACCTTTTCCGCCCAGGGCGTGCTCGAAAACCAGACGGCCTTCACGCCAAACGGCAGCGACCCCACGAGCCTGTCCAACTGGACCCAGGCCAGTCTGACGTCTTCGGGGGTGCCGGAGTTTTCGGCCACGTTCAAGTCCGCTTCCAACGGTTCGGCCCTGCCCTCCCAGACCATAGCCTTCAAGACCGGCCTTTCCGCCACCGACGGCAGCTGGAATTCGGGCAGCGCCGCCAACGCCGGGGCCATCGGCGCACAGGCCTCCCTCAACGTCGGCTACAACCCCTCCTCCACCCTCAACGCGGTCTACTGCACCACCAATTACGCCACCTCGTCCTATACCCAGACATCTCACCAAGACGGCTATGCCAAGGGCGAGATGAACGCCACCAACGTGGATGAAAACGGCGTCTTGTGGGGCAGCTTCACCAACGGCCAGACCAAGGCCCTCTACGTCCTGGCCCTGGCCAACTTCACCAACCCCACCGACCTCTACCGCAACGGCAACAACCTGCTCTCGCCCACCGCCGAAACCGGCAAGGCGACCATTGGCCGGGCCAATTCCGGGGTCTTTGACGGCATCGCCGGCAACACCTTGGAGTCGTCCAACGTGGACATGGCCTCGGAGATGGTCAATCTCATCGTCAACCAGCGGGCCTTCCAGGCCAATTCCAAGGTGGTGACCACGGCCGAGTCCCTCATGGAGACGGCCTTGCAGATCAAGAAGTAGGTTCGGGATCGGGCCGGCGAGGCTTGGTCAAAAACCGTGAGGCGCCCAACGCCCGCGCACGACGGCGGCGCGGCCGACAAGCCGCCCTCCTCGCCGTTTCCGGCGGCGAAGCGTGAACGCACGCCCCTAGTCGCCGTACTGGCGTTTCCACTCGTCGAGGAACAGCAGCGACGTTTCCAGCGGCGTCAGTCGCCCCTGGCGCAGGCGCACGGCGGCGATCAGATCGGCAAAGCCCACGTCGGCCGGCAGCGACAGCTCGCCAAGAAGCGCGGCCGTCTCGCCGCGAAGCGGTTCGGGCAACACGCCAAGGGCGGCCTCGGCCCCCGCCTGTCCGGCCGCCCAGCCCGGAAAACGTTCGGCCACAAATTCCAGCAACCGCCCCATGCGCTTGGCATAGGTGTGTTCGGCCAAGGCCCGGGTCCGGGCTCGCTCGGCCAAGGCGGCGCGCTCTTCGGGCCTATTAAGGTAATAGGCCAGTTTTTCCCGAAGCTCTTCCATGGTGGCGAACCGGGCCAGCTCGTCCTGGGCAAAAAGCTCAGGCAAAAGCGCCCGGTCGCTGACCAGCTGAAAGGCCCCGCACAGGGCCAGTTCGAAGGTGCGCGGATTGACGAAATCCCCGGCCGGAACCAGCTCGCGCGGGTTGATGCTGGAGTGCAGGTTGAGGTTGACTGCGGCGGCATTGAAAATCTTGACCGATTCCTCGGTGGTGACGCGCCGCCCGCTCAGGCGAACCTGGCCCGACAGGAGCGGGTCGCCGTCCCAATCGCTGCCGAAGATGCCGAGATCGAAGTCGAGAAGCTGGGCAAAGGCCAGCCGGCGGTTGGGATAGCCCGCGCCCATGAACGACACGCCCGCGCCGAACGTGCGCCGCTCCACCGGCGAAAGGGCCAGGGGCCGGTGCACGGCCGGATCGGCGGCCATGGGCAGGTAGAGGACGTTGCCTTGGCCCACGGCGGCCAGGCGTTCGGGGAAAGGCTCTTTCTGGATGACCGCGAAGGCGTCGTAGTACGGGGCAAAGGCTTCCCAGTAGGTGAAGAGGCGAAAGTCCTCCACGAACCACATGGCCGTTTTCACGCCGTCGCGGCGCAGGCGCTTTAAGGCCTGGCGCGACAGCGGGGCCTGGGCCAGAGCCAGGACCAGATCGGGCTCAAAGGTCTCGACCTTGGCGCAGATGGCTTGCGAGACCACCTGAAGGAAGCTGTTTTCCAGGTATTCCAGCCGATCGGCCGTGACCCGCAGGTCTTTGAGGGCTAAAAACGCACTGTAAAAGTCCGGGGCCTCGAAAACCTCGGCCACATGCCCAAGCTCCCGTAGGGCCGACAGGCAAAATCGCCCCACCGGCAGCGAGCCGCCGTACATGGGCAGCACGACCAGAATCCGCAGCACGCCAAGGCCAGCCATAGCCCTCACTCCTCTCCGGCCGCATCCCGCCCGGGCGGGGGCAGCGTCCAGTCCGTTTCCATGAAATAATGCTCCGCCAGGGCCGCCTCGGGCGACCCGTCGGCCAGGGGCACGTCCACCCCAGCCAGATGGCGGGCGGCGAAGGCCCGAAAAGCCTGGCGGCCCGGCTCGGAAGGGTCGTCCCCGCGCACAAGGCGGCACACCGCCCCCAGATCGTCGCAGTCGGTGCGGAAAAGGGCCAGCCCGGCCGGCGGCTCGGCTTTGACCGAACCGCCGAGCCGCCGCAACAAGGCGGGATCGGCAAAAGGCACGCGGCAGACATGGCCCTTGTCGCAGGGGACCGACTCCAGGCAGGGCGCGCAGGCGACCACCGACTGCCAGATCTCGTGGCCGACGCCGTAAGGGCCGGTCTCGTGACACCAGGCCGAGGACAGGAAAAAAGCCGTCACCGGCACGCCGTGAAAGGCGGCCAGGTGCATGGCCCCGGTGTCGGGCGTGAGCAGCCGGTCCAGGCCTGCGATAACCTCGCACAGCTCGCCCAGGCCGGTCTGGCCGGTCAGGTCCTGGCAGGCCGAAGCCGTGGCCGGGTCGAGCTGCTTCATAAGCGCCCGGGCCTCTGACGCCTGGGCGGCCGTGCCAAGAAGCGTCACCCGCTTGGCCCCGCTGGCCCGAAAGGCCGTGCGCACGATGGGAGCCAGGATTTCCGGCGGCAGGGAGCGCCGGGCCATGCGGCCGGCCAGGGCCACGCCCAGGCCGCCCCCGCGCGGCGCGGCCGGCGGGTTGACCAGGGCGGGGGCCAGGGGCGCGTCATCAAGATGGGCCCAGATGTCGGCCAGGTTGAGTCCGGCCGCCCGGCGCTCGCGGGTCAGGCGAAAGACCAGCCGCAAAAGCCGGTCCTTGTCGGGCTGGCCGGAAAACTGCCGGTAGCCGCGCTGGACCTCGGGCGGGAACAGGGCCGAGATCGCCATGCCAAGGGGCGAGAAATTGAGGCAGAAGACCTTGTCGAAGGGGATGGACGCAAGCTCGCCGCAGGCCTGGCGCACGGCCAGGGCCACGGCGGCCGGATCGCGCCCGGAGCCGGCATGGGCCGGCAAGGCGTGGACCCGGGCATACGGATAGAGCCGGCCGGCCAGGGCGGCCAGGGAGGCGTCCACGGCCAGATGGACCTCCCCGCCCCCGCCGCCCGCCTCGATTTGGGCGTCAAGGCCGGCCAGAAGCCGCCGAGTCTGGAGCAGGTCGCCCAGACGGGCCAGTTGCAAGACGAGATATCGCGTCATGGTCGTTTCGCCGCGCGGTCACGAATCCGAAGGATTCATGTGAAAAAAAGCCCTTTTCGGTCCAAGCGTTCTTCTGCTATAGGAGCCTTCCATGCGGTATTATCCCATTTACGTCAATCTGCGCGGCAAGCGCTGCCTGGTGG
>JAEZEM010000368.1 GCA_023417745.1 Pseudomonadota bacterium | reverse complement strand
CCGGAGGCACTCCCCCCGTCTTCTCCTGCCCCCCCCGCTACAATGAACGCGACCGGTAGAGCGTCACGCCGCGACGTTCGCCGACGGCTTCGAAGAGGCTGCGAAGCACGGCGAGATAAGGGCTTTTGTCGGCCGGCACATCGTTTATGGCGGCCACGATCAGGCGCGGCAATGGGGAGGCGCGGCGGCACAGGAGATGGACCAGGGGCGAAAGCGCCGCCGGCAACCCGGGATCGTCCGGGGCCAAGGCCAGGCGCAGGCGCGCGCCGCCGGCTTCGATGACGGCCACGGGGCGCGGGCCGGCAAAGGCGACGTAGGTTCCGGCCGTGCGTCGCGGCAGGGCAAGGGCGGCCGGGGCCTGGCCGAACCCCCAGACGGCGGCCGGATCGTTGCCGGCGATCCACCAGGGTTCGTCGCCGGCAAGGCCGGCGGCAAGCAGGCGCACAGCCCCGGGATCGGCGAACTGGGGGCCGGACAGGCCGGCGAAAAATTCGCCGGACACGACCTCGCCGGTCAGTTCCATGCGCCTAAGCGCCCGAAAGACGGCGGTCCAGCTCAAGGCAGCGGATTCCCGGGCCAGCATGTCGCGGCAAATCACGCCGTGGCGGGCAAGCAACAGCCTGGCCCGGTCCATGGCCAGTTCCTCGGCGGCCAGGGGATCGTCCGGGAGCGGCGGCGGGGTCAAGGCCTGCCAGGAGCCGGACAGCGGCAACGAACCGGCGAAACGCCCGGGCGGCGTGCGGCGAAAGGCGCGCCGGACCGGGCGGCCAGGGGACGAACCGGACCGGCTTGGCGCATAGGCGTCCTCGGCAGTGAAGTCGTTGGCCAAGCCCCGGCGCAGCACGGACAAGGCCGGGCAGAACGCCTCGCCCTTCCAGGCCGCCTGCCACAACCGCTCAGCCAGGGCTTTGGGGGATAAGCCCGTGATGTCGAGCAGTGCCGAAAAATCGTAAGAAGCCCGGGGATCGGGAAACAGCCCGGGATCGAGCGAACGCCGGGCAAAGCCGGCCAAGTCAAGGTCTTCGGGGCGGGCGAAGAGCACCTTTTTGCTTCCCGCGCCAAACCAGCAAAGGCCCGAGTCTTCCAGGGCGGCGTCGAGCAGGAGCGGCTCGTAGCCCAGGGCGCGGGCCGGCAGGACATCGGCCTCCCAGGCGGCGGCGGCAAGGGGCAGACAGGCCAGACGCTCCAGGCGTTCGGCCAGGGCCGGCGCATTCTCGGCCGGTCGGGCAATGCCCTGCCAGACGGCCAGGAAATACGGCAGCTTTTCCGGCGGCAAGGCGGCCAGCGCCGGCCGGCGGGCGGCCCGGGCCAAGCGCAGCAGGGTCTCGAAATTGGCCGCGTCGCACCACAAGGCTTCGTCCCGTCCGGTCACGAGCCGGCCGCTGACCACGGTCCCGGCCGCCTGCAAATCCTCAAGCGTCACTTGAAGTATCGCCGCGTCCAGGCCGAGACGCGCCGCCAAATCGTCCAGGGAACGCGGCCCGTAAAAGCTCAGCCACTGGGCAATCAGCCCTTCCCGGAGGGCGCTTCGATCTTCGGACGTTCCCTCGGCCCGGCGCGGCGGCCTAGCCTTGGCCGCCAAGGGCTGGACAAGGGCCGCGTCGCCGTAAAACGCCCCGGCCGCCTCGGTGGCCCGCTCCAGGGCGACGAGGCCCGGCTCGGGCGTCGCGAGATGGGCCAGCTTGGGGGCCAAGGCGGTTTCCAGGGCGGCCGGGGCCAGCCCATGGTCGCGCTCCATGGACGCGAGCATAGCTCGCCACTCGTCCCCGGGCACGACGACCCGCTCCTTCACGTATTCCAGGAGTTCGGCGGCGTTTATCGGCGCGTAACCCGGATACAACCGCTGGCGACGGGCCTCGAAGACCCGGGCCACGGCCTCGGGCACGGCCGGACGGTCGGGCCGGCGTGTCAGCTCGGCCACGAGATCGGGCCGCGCGCCGGTGGGGCCGGCCGCCGTGCCGGCATCGGTCAAGTACATGTATTCGGTGACGTGCCGCCAGACGATGTCGGCGGCAAAGGGGCTTTGCGTCCGAGTCCGGACCACCGTCACGGCCATGGCACCGGATTGGGCGGCGGCCAGGAACCCGACCAGCCCCTGGGGATCGAAGAGATCGACCAGGCAAGTCCGCCAGGCTTCCAGCACAATGGGGAAATCGCCATAACCGGCCACGGCGGAGAGGAGCTTTCGGGCCCGTAGCCGGGTGATCCACAACGGCTGGCGCTTGCCGAAACCGTCGCGTGGGAGCAGCAGCGCCCGGCCGGCCGCCTCGCGAAAGGCCGCGCCAAACGCGCCGGAGCCTTCCAGCCGGTCGCGAAGCAGCGTCGCCGCCTGCCTCGCCGGCACGGCGGCCAACACCTCCAGCGGATCAACCTCGCCGGGCAGGGTGACGGCCACGCAGTCGTTGCCGGCATAGACCGGCACGGCGTGGCCGAGCTTGGCTTCCAGGGCAGCTTCCAGGGCCAAGCCCAGCGGCGCGGTGACGGCCAGCCCCAGGGGCGCGTGCAGGATCACCTGGTTGCCCGGCGCGCCGCCCGGGCCGGTGTCCGTGACCTCGACGAGCAGATGGCGGGCATGGGGCAGGGCCGCGCCCGTGACCTCCTTTTGGCGTTGCAGATAGCCGACAAGGGCTTGCGTAGCCTGGGGGTCCAAGAAATGTTCCGTTGCCAGCGCTTCGGCAAAGGCCGGATCGCTCAGGCGAGCATCGGCCTCTTCCAGAAAGGCGGCCACCAGCCCGGAAAAATGCCGGTCGCGCTGGCGCGGGTCGCCGAGCCAAAAAGGGGCCGGCACGGCCCCGGCCGGAGCCGGCGACACGAACACGTCGGCGTCGGTGATGCGCTCGATGCGCCAGTTTTGCGCGCCAAAGGCGAAAACCTGGCCCAGCCGCGCCTCCCAGACGAACACCTCGTCGAGTTCGCCCAGGCGCGTGGCCGAATCCTGACGGCGCAGGGCATAATAGCCCCGGTCGGCGATGACCCCGCCCGAGGCGTACAGCCGCAAGAGCGCCCCGGCCCGGGCGCTGGCCGTGCCGTCCAGGGCGTCGAGGGCGATAAGAGGCGAAAGCTCGCGCAAACGCGTGGCGGCGTAGCCCCCGGCTAACATGCCCAAGGTCAGGTCGTAAGCGGCCCGGGAAAGATCGCGGTAGGCGTACACGCGGCGCACGGCGGCAAAAAGCGCGTCCACATCCCAGGTCTCGACCCCGAGCATGGCCACCAGCACCTGGGCCAGGACATCAAGCGGCGCATCGATCAGCCGCAAGGGTTCGATGTCGCGGCCGGCCGCCGCCCGGGCCATGACCGCCGCTTCCAGCAGGTCTTTTTCCGAAGTGGGCAGGAACACCGCCCGGCTGACCTCGCCCACGCCGTGACCGGAGCGGCCGATACGCTGCACCGCTGCGCTCACCGTGGGCGGGCATTCGACGAGCAGGACCTCGTCCACGGAACCGATGTCGATGCCCAACTCCAGGGAATGGGTGGCCACCACGGCCTTGAGTTCCCCGGCCTTGAGGCGCGTTTCCACGGCCAGGCGCAGTTCCTTGGACAGCGAACCATGGTGGGCGTGGGCCAGCGGCGTTTCCAGGTCGGCGTTGAGCAGCCGGGCCAGCTTTTCGCACAACTTGCGGTTGTTGACGAAACACAGCGTGGTCCGGTTGGCTGCGATGCGGCGACGAATGCGCCCGGCCACGATGGCGAGAAAGGAATCCCGGGAACCTTCGCGCTCGCTCCAGTCCGGGTACTCCACCCGCACGTCCATGGCCTTGGCCGCCCGGCTCTCCACCACGGCCACGGGCCGGGGAGCCAGGACGCCGTCCGGGCCGGGAGCCAGGCCGCCCACGAACCGGGCCGCCTCGACCAGGGGCGACACCGTGGCCGACAAGGCCACCCGCTGGAATTCACCGGCCAAAAGCGCCAGCCGCTCCACGGCGGCCATGAGAAACACGCCCCGCTTGGAGCCGGCCACGGCGTGGACCTCGTCAAGAATGACCAGCCGCACCGCCCCGAGCATCCCCCGGCCGCCCTTGGAGCTGAGCAGGAGATTCAAGGATTCCGGCGTGGTGATGAGGATTTCCGGCGGCTGGCGCAACATGCGCCGCCTCGCCTCGGCCGGGGTGTCGCCGGTGCGCAGCTCGGCCCGGATGCGGGGAAACTCCCGGGCGGCGGCGGCGAAGGTCTGGCGAAGACCGGCCAGCGGCCGGGACAGGTTGGCCCGGATGTCTCCGCCCAGGGCCTTTAGCGGCGATACATAGACCACGCTGGTCTGGCCGACCGGCCACCGGCCGCAGGCCAAGGCGTCCAGGGCGGCCAGAAAGGCGGTGAGCGTCTTGCCGGAGCCGGTTGGGGCCACGGCCAGCACATGCTCGCCGGCAGCGATACGCGGCCAGGCCCGGGACTGGATGTCCGTGGGCCGGCCGACCTGAGCCGTAAACCAGTCAACAGTCAGCGGATGAAACGGCAATTCCATGGCCGCACTATGGCCCTGGCGGGCAATTTTTCCAAGGGGGAATGCCTCCGGCGGCCGGGGGCCTGAGGCCCCCAGACCCCCCACATGGAGAAAGGTGTAAAGGGTGTTTGGCGAGGATTGGCTCTGTATAGGCCAAAAAATACTAAATATCGTAAATAGTTACGTACGTTACGAACACAAAACGAACCGCCCGTGAACAACTTGCGAACAACGCACGGCCGTCAGCCTCGGTCGGCCATGCCGCCGGCCGCCAGACCCGCCAGCTGCTTGCGCAAGTCCGCCGGCGTCACGCCGTAGAACGCTTTGAACTGCTTGTAGAAATACGTCATGCTCGAAAAGCCGCTGTCCAAAGCCGCTTCGGCGATGTTGGCGTCGCCGGCCAACAAAAGCGTGCCGGCGTTCTGGATGCGCCGGGCGTTGAGGTAATCCACAACGCTCATCCCGGCATGTCTGCGGAATTCCCGGGTGAGCAGACTGCGGGACAGGCCGAACCGTGACGCGATGGCGTCCAGTTCCCCCGGCTCCCGCAAATGGTCATCGAGCCAGGCGCACACGTCGCGGATGGTCCCGCCGTATTTTGACGTCCCCGCCCCGCCGCCCTGCCCGGCCCGGGCATGGCGGCCAATAAAAAGCCCGATGATGCCCCACAATTCGGACAATTCGCCCTGGTCCGCCAGCCCCAGGCTGGCCGGTATCCGCTCGCCCAAGGCCCACAGCCAGCCGTCGCCTTCGCCGTAGTCCACGGCGCTGGCCCCCTCCTGGCCCAGCTGGCGCAAGGCGGCGGCCTGGGCCGGCGACAGGTGCAGAGCCGCGTCGGCCGGGGTGACGCAGACGACGTGCAGCCGCGCCGCCTCGCCGTCGCGCATCACAAACCGATGGCGCGCCCGGGGGGCGATCAACACGGCCCGGCGGTGGACCAATTCGATGTCGTGTCCGTCAAGCACCACCAGCCCGGAACCGCCGCGACAAAGCAACAGCTCGGCCAGGTCGTGGGCGTGCCCGGGCGACGATTCGCCAAGGGTCAGGGAAAGGCTCCAGAACATACGTGTCCGATTGCACTAAAGTTATGGCTGATCCGACATGGCGCTATATTGAGGTTTTACTTATCAGCCTATTATCGAAACGCCAGCCATGTTCGATAAGAACATCGTGGCATCAATCCGTCAGGAGGCAGTATGCTCCACGCCCAAGAAACGCAAGCCGACATGGACCCGAAAATCCTCGACGCCTTTCACATGATGTGGGACGCCCATCCCTCGCCGGTCATGCTGACCAAGGCCAACCACACGGTCTTGGCCGTCAACCCCGCCGCCGCGTCCGCCGGCATTCAGCCGGGAATCAAATGCTTCAGCCTGTGCGGCCCGGACAAGCCCTGCGCCGCCTGCCAGGCCCACGTCGCCATGAAAAACAATGCCTGCGTGCGTAGCCAAGTCCATTCGGCCGGCCGGTACGTGGATTCGTTCTGGACGCCGGTGACCGGGGTCAAGGGCGTCTACATCCACTACGCCAACGACATCACCGACTGTGCGCGGGAAGACGTGCTCGCCCAAGGCGGCGCGAGCTGAAGGCCGGCTGGCCGGGGCGTCCCGCAGCGCCTGCCGAGTAGTCCTAGAGGGCGCGATGGTTCAAGTCAGCTCGCCCCTTACGGTCATGGCGTGGCGGGATCGCCGCCAACCGCGACTAGCGCCTGAGGCGTCCGGTGCGCAAACCTGACCCGGCGCGCCAGAGAATCCGTCGGCAATACCGTCGCCGGCGTGCCTGACCTGCCTGGACATCGCCGCTAGTGTCGCGTCCGCAAAAAGCGCATATGGCGTTTTGTGGACAACAAATTAAAACCATTAACTTTTCTTAAAAATACTATTGTATTTTTAAGGGACGCGCCGCCAGGCATCCCGGGACCAAGCAAAAGCCCGCGTTGCTCCCCAAGGAACAACGCGGGCTTTGTCGTCGGCTTCGCAGACGCGTCCCGGATGGGGCCGTTGCCTGCTGCCTATCCCTCGTGTCGCGCCCGCGAAAAGCGCCTGCGGCTTTTCGTCCGCAACATGATAACAACCACTACGCTTTCTTGAAAAACACGCTCGCATTTCCCAAGGCGCGCAAGGCTAGGCCAGCATGTCGGCCATGTTGTAGAGCTTGCCCGGCTTTTGCTTGACGATCCAGGTAGCGGCCCGAAGCGCGCCCTGGGCCAGGGTGTCGCGGGTGTGCACCCTGTGGGTCACTTCGATGCGCTCGCCCGGGCCGAAGAAATAGACCGTGTGGTCGCCCACCACGTCGCCGCCGCGCAGGGCGGCCACGCCGATCTCGTCGCTGGTGCGCGGGCCGATGATGCCGTCGCGGGCGTGACGCTTGACCGTGTCATAGTCCAGGCCCCGGGCCTCGGCCAGGCACTGGCCGAGCTTGATGGCCGTGCCGCTGGGGGCGTCGGCCTTTTTGCCGTGGTGGATTTCCATCACTTCCATGTTGTAGGCCGGGCCGAGCTTGCGCACCAGATCAGGCAGCACAGCCAAAAGGACGTTGAGGCCCACGCTCATGTTGGGGGCGAAAAACAGCGCCGTCTTCTTGGCCGCTTCGGCCAGTTCGGCGGTCTGCTCGGAAGAAAGCCCGGTGGTGCCGATGACGGCCGGATTGCCCGAAGCGGCCACGGTCCGGGCCACTTTGACGGAATTTTCCGGCGTGGTGAAGTCGATGACCACCGCGCCCGGGCATTTGGCCAGCACCGTGGCCAGATCGTCGCCGATTTCGCAATGCAAATTGGCCAGATCGGCGGTGCAGCCCGTCCGCTCCAAGGCTCCGACCAACCGGAACGTGGCCGGCTCGGCCTGGATCAGCCGCACGAAGGTCGCGCCCATGCGCCCCAAAGCCCCCATCACCACCACATCGCACACGCTCATGACTGCGCTCCCGTTGGTTATATGGTGTCAGCGCCGCGTCTTGCGCCGCGTTCGCAACAGATATTTCGTTTCGTGCCGAAAGAAACGCGTTCCTAGCAGATGCGCGGCAGCTGCTCGCCTTCGAGCATCCCGAGCAGGCGCTTGCCGCCAAGGGGCGTGACCAGGGCCACCTTGCCCGGATGATCGGCCGTCACCCGGCCGATGACCTTGGCCCCAACGCCCAGCGGATCGGCCGTGATGGCGGCCAAAGCCGCCTGGGCCTGATCCTCGGGCACAATACACAAAAATTTGCCTTCGTTGGCAAGATAGAGCGGATCGAGCCCAAGCACGGCGCAGCCGCCGGCCACGGCCGGATGGATCGGAATGTCGGCCTGGGTCAGCTCGATGCCGACGTTGGACTGGCCGGCGATTTCATTAAGCGTGGTGGCTAGGCCCCCGCGCGTGGGATCGCGCAGCACGTGCACGCCCGGCACGGCGACGAGGAGTTTGCCCACGATGCCGGCCAGGGAGGCGCTGTCGCTGACCACCGGGGCCTCGAAGGACAGACCTTCGCGAGTGGAGAGGATGGCCAGCCCGTGGTCGCCCATGGAGCCCGAGACGATGACCACGTCGTCCACGGCCGCCCGGTGGCCGCTGGGGGCCGGATCGACCATGATTTCGCCGATGCCGGTGGTGTTGATGAAGATCTTGTCCGCCGCGCCCCGGGGCACCACCTTGGTGTCGCCGGCCACGACGCGCACCCCGGCGTCACGCGCCGCCTGGCCCATGGAAGCGACGATCCTGGCCAGATCGTCCATGGGCAGGCCTTCTTCGAGGATGAAGCCGCAGGTGAGGTAAAGCGGACGCGCGCCCATCATGGCCACGTCGTTGACCGTGCCGTGGACAGCCAGGGAGCCGATGTCGCCGCCCGGGAAAAAGATCGGGTCCACCACGAAGCTGTCGGTGCTCATGGCCACCGGGCCGGCCAGCGACAGCACGGCTGCGTCGTCCATGCGGGCCAGGATGTCGTTGCCGAGATATTTGAAGAACAGATCGGCCACGAACCGGTGCGAAGCCCGGCCGCCGCTGCCGTAATCAAGCAAAACCTTGTCCATGCCCCGTCCTCTGTGTGACAATGCCAATATTCCACCCCCTTTTCCCCCATAATGGGGGGTCTGGGGGCCTCAGGCCCCCAGCCGCCGGAGGCATCTTCATCTTCCCTCTTCTTCTTACAACTCCAACCGATACTTGTGATACGCGGCACAGCCGCCTTCGGTGGAGACCATGCACGGCCCCACGGGCGTGGCCGGGGTGCAGGCCTTGTCGAAAAGCGGGCATTCGTTGGGGGCCATCTTGCCCTTGAGCACCTCGCCGCAGCGGCAGCCGGCCAGGGGCGGCGCGTCGGGCAGGCTGACTCCGGGCAGGTGCAAGGCGTCGAAGTCGGCGAATGCCTCGCGGATGGCCAAGCCGCTGCCCGGCAATACCCCAAGGCCGCGCCACAGGGCGTCGACCGGGGTGAACACCTCGTCCATGACCGCCCGGGCCACGGGATTGCCGTCGTTAGCCACCACGCGGGTGTAGGCGTTGACCACGGCCGGCCGGCCGGACTTTCGCATGGCCGTGATTTCGAGCAGCGCCGACAGGATGTCCAAGGGTTCAAAGCCGGTGACCACGGCCGGCAGGCCGTGCTTTTCGGCCAAAAAGCCGTAGGGGGTCGCGCCGATGATGGCCGAGACGTGGCCGGGCAGAATAAACGCGTCGATGTTGATGTCCGGGTCGGCGACCAGGGCGGCCAGGGCCGGCGGCACCAGTTTGTGGAAGCTCAGCACCCGGAAGTTCTTGAGGTTTTGCTCCCGGGCCAGCCGAATAGTGGCGGCCACGGCCGGGGCGGTGGTCTCGAAGCCGACGCCGAGAAAAATCGTGGTGCGCCCAGGGTTGGCGGCGGCCACGGCCAGGGCGTCCACCGGGGAATAGACCACCTCGACCCGCGCGCCGTCGGCCTGGGCCGTCTTGAGGTTTTTGCCCTTGGGGCCGGGCACGCGCATGAGGTCGCCGAAGGTGGCCAGCACGATGTCGTCGCGGGCGGCCAGCTCCAGAAAACAGGCCACTTCGGATTCGTGGGTGACGCAGACCGGGCAGCCCGGGCCGGTCACGTGGGTGATGGTCTGGGGCAGGAGGCTACGCAGCCCGGACTGGAAGATGGAGACGGTGTGGGTGCCGCAGACTTCCATGAACCGGTAGGGCGTGTCGGCTTCCTGGATGAGCTTGGCCAAAAGCGCCCGGCACAGGGCCGGGTCCTTGAAGGCCTCAAAGGAGTTCAAGATTGAGTCCTTCCTGAAAGAGCTTGATGGTCTCGATGGCGTCATCCCGGTCCAGGCGGCGGATGGCGAAGCCGGCGTGGACGATGACGTAGTCACCGACAGCCGGGGCCGCGTCGATGAGCTCCAGGCGGACCTGGCGGGTGACGCCGCCGATTTCCACGTCGGCGATCTTGTCATGGATGGCGGTTACTTCCATGGGAACGGCAAGGCACATGAGGACCTCCGGGTCTGGCGGTTGGCGGCAGGCGGATTGGCCGGCGCGTCCGAGAGATATGCGCACGTGGGCGGCGCTTGTCAAAAGGCCGGCGGGCTAGAGGCCGCCGATCTCCTCCACGGCCACGGCCTTGAAGCATTTGGGCGGAATGAGTTCCTGATGCACGGCCAGCCGGGCCTTGGACACGGCCTTGTCGGCATCGGGGGCTTCCACATCCACTTCGCCGGACACGGGTTTTTCGATCTTGGTGCGAAAGGCCACTTCGTAGCGGCCGGGCTCGACCTGGCGAATGGTCAGGGGCTCGAAGTGGAAATAGGGTTCGTCGAGACGCTCGTCCGGGTGCACCATGGCCTGGACGGCCAGCATGGCCTGGCCCTTGCCCGAGGCGGCCACGGTCTCGGTCCCTTCCAGGCCGTACAGGAGCTTCGTCTCATAGCGGATGCGAAATTTCTTCATTATGCTTCCCTGCCGGCGCGTATGCCCCACGTCGGCCTTTGCTTTTTTAAGCGGGGTTGGTATCAGAACCGAGGCCGGGAGCGAACCGTTTTTTTTCGCCCGCTTCCGGCTGCATTTCCATGTCCGACAGCACCAGCAAGCCTCTTTTTGCCGCGCCCGAGGCGGAT